>CALMAB010000163.1:0-1177 GCA_937858325.1 uncultured Acetobacteraceae bacterium | reverse complement strand
TTCGAGGAAGCGCCAGGTCTCGGCGTTCCAGTGCGTGCCGCCGCCGCCGACGCCAGAAACGCAGTTGCCAAGCGTCTTGCCTAGGCCAAACAGGTCGGACAGCGCCGCAACATGCCTCCATCCCCGGGGGCAGCGGAACGGCAGCGGCGGGGCCACGGCCCGGCCGAGGTCAGCCGTGAGGCGGCGCACGACCGAGCGCCAGCCGGCTCCGTGCGGCACCTGCTCGATGTCGCGCGCCAGCCCCGTGGCGCGCAGGAAGGTGAGCACGCTTCGAAGCTGGTGCAAGCTGTGCTCTGATTGGCCAATCGCCCGCCGCGCGGCCAGCAGTACCGGTTCTGTGGCGAGCGCCTCGGCGACGCGCAGGCACACTTCGCTGATGCGCTCGTGCTCAAGCACGGCCGCTGATGCAGGGCCGGAGAGCACCCGGTTGAGGCGACGGTAGAAGGCGAGCGGCATTGCACGCTCGCCCACGTGGTCCAGCGCCCCGAACAGGCGCGGGTGTGCGTCGGGAATGGCGCAACCGAGCAGAACGCGGACGTCCTTCGTTTCGAGTTCAGCCGCGATGTCCGGCGCGTTCACGTCCATTTCCAAAGCGTGCGCTACGTATGCCGCCGAAGCATGGAGCACGCGGCGCGGTGCCAGCGCCAGCCGATGCCCGAGGGCAGGACGTTCAACGATCAGCGCTGCGACGGCGGGGGCAAGCTGATCACCCCACGCGGTTGTGATCATCGGGGCGGTTTCAGTGCGTTTGCCGAATGGGTGCGCCATGCTCCCGTGCTACAACGGATTTGCGATCTGTCTACTATTTTCGCACGAGGCCGCTGCCTCACCTACTTTGGCAGGAAGGCGTGAAGCGGAACCCGGGCGGCTACTTCTGGTCCGCAATGCAGAAGGTCGGCCCCGCACGAGTGCACGGGTTGGGCATGTAAGGGCGCCGCTGATGACTTTGCCGCAAGGAGTTCTGTCCCAGGCTGCTCCACTCCGACGGTTGTGGGGCATGAGAGGCGTGGTGGCCCGATCAGCGCACAGGGTGGAAAGGCGGCTTGCGGTGTCAATGCTTCCGTGTCACAAATCCCCACCCGGTGGGCGTGTAAGTCATTGATATATGGCGGTGGTGAGGGGTCCCCTACGGGACGCCATGCCAAGCGCCGCTGTTCCGTGCTCGCCACGTCGCCTC
>CALMAB010000162.1 GCA_937858325.1 uncultured Acetobacteraceae bacterium | reverse complement strand
CGCAGGCTGACGAGCTGCCGCCGGTTGCCGGCGTGCCGGCGCTGTTGGGCGGCCCAGCCGGCGACCACGATGCGGGGCGGCAGCCCAGCCGCGCCGAGATCCCGGAAAGGTGGGTAGGAGCGTGCTGCCCCGGCAAGGCCGCGCAGCAGCCCGCGCTCCGCCTCCGACAAGGGCACGAGGGCGGAGAAGCCGAGGAACAGCACACGCAAGTGGCTGGATTGGGTGCCGACGCTGTGCAAGGCTGATGCTTCCAGGACGAGCGGAACACGGTGGTCGGAACGGTGCCGGCGTGACCCCCTGCACCGGGGCGGGTCGCTTCCCTGCCCACCGCGTCTCGTGGTTGCGGAACCGCTGACCCGCAGGTTTGCGGTGTTCGCATTCCTGCAAGGTGAGACGGAAGTCTTTTTCCGCGCTTTCATCTGCGACTCAGCGTACAAAAATCCGCCACACAGAACCGGTTGCCGGGCGGCGCCGGCCAGGCGGCTGGGTACGCAGCCCGCACGCCCTGGACCCGCACCACCCGGCGCCGCACCGTGATCGCTGGACTTCGCTCAGTTCCCGTGGATGTACAGGTAGGCGCCCGCCCCTCCTTGCTCGTTGCCGAACGACATGCTCAGGCGCCTGCCGAGATCGGCCTTGCTGTATCCGGCCAAGGTGATCGAGGCGACCGGCTTGCCCGGCGCCGTCGCGTGCAGGGTCAGGCCCGTCGATCCGGCCGCGCCCTGGCCATCCTGCCAATCAAGCGCGACGTCCGCGGGCGTCACGCCAAAGATCGTGGCGTCGTCGCCCGCATGGAAGTTGACCACCGTGCTCCAGATGTCCGCCGCCGCCGCGCGGTCATCGACGAAGAACGTATCGTTTCCGGCGCCGCCGACCAGGAAGTTGGACCCGGTGGAGCCGTCCAGGACGTTGTTGCCGCCGTTCCGGCTCACGTCGAGCGCGTCGTTGCCGGAGCCGCTGTGGATGAACGAGTTGGGCGCCGTCGCCGCGATGTTCAGGTTGTCCGTGCTGACGGTGATGTATTGGTGCTGCAGCCCGGGAACCGGGCCGCTGTAGGCGTCCCCGGCGGCGCTCGACGACGCCCCGGTCGTCATGTTGGTGAGCAGGAAGTTGGCGGCCTGCGGAGGCGTGACGACGGGCGCCGGCGGGGTCACGACGGGCGGCGTGACGACCACGGGGGGCGTGGACACGACCGGCGGCGCATCGCCCAGGGTCACGACGTAGCTATGCGCTGTTGGGCCGGCCGAAACGTTGAAGACCTTGCCGTCGAAGCGGCCGGCCAGGGCGAGGGTGCCCAGGTCCTCTGGGCCGCTCTTCAAGGTGAGCGTGCCGGCGCCATTGGTTCCGGCGGCATAGCTGGCGGTGGTAAGCAGAGGGCCGCTGTTGACCACGATCTTGTCGGTGCCGTCGAACCCGGCGATGGTTCCCGCGAACGCCCGGAGGTCGTCGAGGATCAGCGTATCGTTGCCGATCATGGCCACGGTTTGCCCGGCGCCGACGCTGTTCACCTCCACCGTCCCCGCAACCGCCGCGGGAACCGGCGTGTCGAAGCCGGGCAGGACCGTGGTGCGGTTGAAGGTGATCTGTCCGGTGCCGGACAGGACGCCACGAAACGCCATGCCCGGCCCGTCTGAAACGATCTGGCCGTTGTTGCTCACCGCGCCGAGCACGACCACCCGGCCCACGCTCGGACCGGAGTCGGTCGGCGAGATGCCGCCCATCAGCAGGCCGCCGGCCTCCACGGAAAGGCCGCCGGTGCTGAGCGTGCCGCCGGCCTGCTCGAACACGCCGTCCTTGCCGATGGTCAGGGTGTTGGCCGTGGCGTAGTCGCGCCCGTTGCGCACGTTCACGTAGGCCGAGTTGTCGATCCGCTTCAGCGTGGACTCCACGGGCACATAGCGCGTGCCGTTCCACTCGTTGATCTGCGACCCCGGGTCGTCGTAGATGAGCTGCGTCCAGTAGCTGTGTGTCGGGGTGGGCTTCGGCCCGGTCAGGGTTTCGACGTCCATCACGAAGCCGCCGGCTTTGCCGCCGAGGTTGATCGTCCGGCCGCTGCCCAACGCCTCGAACGCCCCGTCGAACAGGGTGTGCGTGGCGCTGCTGTACTGGGCGATGCTGGACGTATCGACCGTCGCGGTGCCGTCCAGGACCTGCAGCTCCCACGCGATGTAGATCGGGTTGCTGCCTGTGAACTGCACGTCGCCCCGGGTTTGGATGAAGGTGAACATCAGCCCGGCGTTCACGACCTTGCCGTTGTCGATCAGCAGCGGGCTGCTTTGGAACTCGCGCCCGAGCGCGCCCGCCGAACCCGGCGCAAAGGTCAGCGTCCCGTCCACCTCCAAGCCGATGTTCGAGCTGGCCAGGTCCAGCGAGTTCACCGTCTCGTTCGCGCCGGCGGCGATCTTGACGGTGTAGTAGCCCGCGGCGCCGGTCGGTGCCGCGTCGATCACCACGTCCGCCGCCGGGCTGTTCGGAGCCGCCCCCGCCTGCCAGTTGCCGGCAGCGTCCCAGTCGCCGGACACGCCTTTGTTCCACTTGTAAGTCGCCATGGGTGTGTTGACCTTGGAAAAAGCACCGTCTGGTGCGGAGCCGCCCCGTCCATGCTGGCCACGCCGAACGACCGGCCCGGCTTGGGCGGCGGTCAAACGGCCTATAACCAACCCAAACAGGAACGTTCCCGTTACATCATGAACGGAGATTTATGTTGGGATGTCGAATCAGACATGAGCCGTGGTGCCTGAACTCTTTGATCCCCATCGCGTCCCGCGCGCGCCCAGCACGCCCTCGAAGATTCCGCAGCAAAGGACATGCGCTTGGCCTTGCACGCGCCTCGGACCGCAGGCTCTCTACGATCAGTGCAGCAGCACCGGGTAAAGCGACCCGACCAGCAACGCCGCCATCAGCACGTTGAAGGCCCGCATGCGGGCCGGGCTGGTGAGCACCCGGCGCATTCCCTGCCCAAGCACAGCCCAGGCGCCGACCGAGGGAAGGTTGATGAGGCCGAACACGACGGCGACGGCGACGATGCCTCCTGCGGTCTGCGACGGCGCGTAAACGCTGACGGCGGTGAGCGCCATAGCCCAAGCCTTTGGGTTGACCCATTGGAAAGCAGCGGCGGCAAGAAAGCTCATTGGCCGGCCCGCCCGCGCCGCGTCCCCGGGCGGCGGCGCCGTGGCGACCTTCCAGGACAGGAACAGCAGGTAGGCGACGCTTGCGAGCTTCAGCACGGCGTAGAGCTGCGGCGCCGCCGCGAATGCCTGCGCCAGCCCGGCCCCGATCAGCACGGCCATGAACACGAAGCCGAGGGCCACGCCCAGCATGTGCGGCACGGTGCGGCGCACGCCGAAGTTGGCGCCCGACGCCATCAGCATGAGGTTGTTCGGCCCCGGCGTGATGGATGTGACAAAGGCGAAGGCGGCCAGGGCGAGAAGCTGTTCGTGCGTCATGGCGCAATCCTACGGCGCGCGCCGTGCAACGGACTTGCGATTTGCCGTGGAACCGGGCCTGATCTGCAATCCATGGCGAAAATGGACCATTTGGACGAACGGATCTTGCGCGAGCTAGGCCGCGACGGCCGGGTCAGCAACCTGTCGCTCGCCGAGCGGGTTGGCCTGTCGCCGTCCGCTTGCCTGAGGCGCGTGCAGGAACTGGAGCGTTCGGGCGTCATCAAGGGATACCGCGCGGTGCTGGACCGGGCGGCGCTGCACGCTGGCTTCACGGCCTACATCGCGGTGGGCTTGGCGACTCACACGAAAGCGGCCCAAACAGCGTTCGAGCGGGCCATGCAGGCCTCGCCCGAGGTGCGCGAGTGCCACAACGTGACGGGAACAGTCGAGTACCTGCTGCGTGTAGAGGTGGCGGACCTGCGCGCCTACAAGGCGTTCCACACGGAGGTGCTGGGAACGCTTGACCAGGTGCGCTCGCTCACGTCCTACATCGTCCTGGAGTCGCCCAAGGACGAGCGGGCGTGACGCGGCCCCCATGCCGGCCGGGCAGGCCCGTCCGGGAGAAGCGGGAAGGCGCGAGGCGTGCCGGCCGCGTCAGCCCTTGGAGGCGCGCCCCTCGTACATGAACGTGAACGGCCTCGGCCCGGCCATGTAGCCCACGCGCAAGTCGGCAAGCTCGAAGCCGGCACGCCTGATCATCGCCTCGATCGGCCGGTTGAGGTGGCACCCGCCGGCGATGGGCTTCCACAACGGCGTCAGCCGGTCCTGCCAGCGGGCCACCCCGGCGTCCGGCGCGCTTCCGTGCTCGACGAACAGCAGGTGGCCCGCAGGCTTCAGGACGCGGCGGATCTCCGCCAGGCCGGCGCCGGCATCAGGGATGGAGCACAGCGTCCAGGTGGTCAGCACGGTGTCAAAGCCCGCGTCCTCCAGCGGGATGGCCTCAGCCGAGCCTTCGAGCACTCGGATCCCCATCCCGCTCCGGGCCGCCTGCTCGCCCGCCATCCGGCGCAACGGCGCGGACGGGTCAAGCCCGACCACCTCGGTGACGCCAGGACCGTAGAACGGCAGGTTCAGGCCGGAGCCGATCCCGACCTCCAGCACCCGCCCTTCCGCGGCCGGCACGAGGCGGCACCGGTACGCCTCCAAGCCCTTGTCCCGCATGGCGAGGTTCAAAAGGCGCGGCAGCACGCGGTCGTTGTAGAAGCTCATCTGCGCATGGCTCCGATGCGGGCGAGGCCGGCTTGCCGTCACGCCCCGGCCGCCGACCATATAGGCGCGGCGCTGTTGCGAAAGTGTGGCGTGAATGCCAAGGTCGCCGCGACACCATCCGCGACAGGTTTCTCCCGCCCATGCTGTTCGGTCACGCGCGCCCCGGCACCGACGACCAGCTTGCGCCGCAGCGCGCCGCGTTGCGCGCGGCAGGTTGCCGGCGGCTCCGCGGGTAAGGCTCCGGGCGCCCGACGTGATCGCCCCGAGCTGGCCCGGCTGCCCGATCAGGGGGACGACGGTGGGTCGGGACAGCGGCCCAACCGCCGCCAACGCCGGAACGGCGCCATGACCCCGTCCGCCCGCCTTTTCCTGCTGGCAGGGCTTGCTCCCCTGGCCTGGCTGGCAGTTGG
>CALMAB010000161.1 GCA_937858325.1 uncultured Acetobacteraceae bacterium | reverse complement strand
CCGACGTAGAGGATACGTTCGGCGGGCAGGCCAGCGGCCTCCACCGGATCGGGGGCGTCTTGCCGCCGCTCAAGCGCGGCCAGCTCCCGCTGCGCCGCTGTGCGGGCCGCCTCGGCATCCCGGGCGCACCGTTCCCAAAGCTGGGCCGCCTCGGCGGCGCTGGCGACGCGCTGCTCCAAGCGTTCGCGCCGGGCCGTTTCGCGGTCCAGGCGGGTTTCCAGGTCGGCCACCAGGTGGCGGAACCCGGCCAGCGCGTCATCGTCGCTGGGGTCCGGCGCGCCCCGCATTTGTCGCGCCGCCAGCGCGCCGAGGCGCCGTATGGTCGCGTCGCGCGAGGTCACGGCCTCGTGCAGCCGGGCCTGCTGGCGTTCCACCTTGGCGCGCAGGGCGGCGTTCTCCTCTTCCAGCGCGGTGAGGCGCCGGATGTCCGCCCGGTTCGCGGCGCCGACCAGGTGGGACAGCATGTGCACGTCGCCGAACGCCTGCCGCATCCCGGCGTGTCCTACGTCGGGGTGGGTGAGCACCGCCCAATAGGCGCCCGGGATGTCGCCGGCACGGCGCGCCTCGGCCCAGTTCTGCATCACCGCTCCCTCCCCCTGCAACCGGGTGAACCGCTTGATCACCGCCTCGTGCCGGTGATCAAGCGCCTTTTGCAGCAGCTTGGAGGAGGCGTTGTGCCGGCTGCACAGGCCGACGGCCCGGGCGTGCAGGTCGTGGTCGGAGATGTGCGACAGGTCAACCGCCACCGCCTTGCCCATCACCCGCCGCAGCTCGCCCGTGGTGAGGCAGGTGCCGATGATCGAGCAATGAACGGAGTCGTTCAGCTCCCACAGCTTGGACCGCTGGCGCTTCGGTGCCGGGCCGGTCCACGGCACCGCATGGACACGATCATACCGCAGGCTGGCGAGCCGGTCGGCCGCCTGGGGCTGGACGGGTCGGCCCACTGCGGTCATGGCAGTTCCTCCAGCACCGTGCCGTGTCCGACGCTGCTGCGCTGGCCGCACCAACTGATGACGCCCATGAGGTGCCTTCCTACGCTATATCTAAACAAACATAGCGATGCTCGCTCGCAAGAGTCTAGCGAGCCCTGGGGCTGCGGTTCCTCAATCTCCAAAAACCGCGGCGGTGCGAGCCTGACCCCGCTCGGGACTGACCTGGTGGCCGATGATCGCGCCAAGGAACGAGAAGGCAGGGACACCCTGGCCCGGCGCCTGGCAGGGGGCGAGCAGGCTCTTGCCCCTCGGACGGCGCAGCACAAGCGCCGGGTCAGAATACGGATGCTGCCCGTCTGGTTTGTTGCGGCTCGCTGCCGCTCAACCGGTCAGCGCCACCGGGTCTGACCATGCTCTCACGCCGTTGCATTGGCGCCTCGCCTCGTGCCGCGAACGTCGTGCTTGCAAGCCGGTCGGACGACATATGGGCTGGGTACCTGGCCAGAAAGCAGGGAAATCATCTTGCACCTTCATCATTGCGAGCCGCCCTTGCAGCTTGGCAATCCAGGGGCCGCGACCTGACGGCACCGAAGCGCAGGTCCAAGCGGCGGCGGCGTCCAATGCCGTCCTCGAACCTAAGCCGTATCCGGTCGCCGTCCTCGGACACGGCCAAGGATGTCAGCCCTTCGACCGCTCCGCAGCATTCCCTTCCGAAGAATGGCCGGCCGGGCCATTCCCCGGCGAAGTCGGCGGCAGGTCGCCCTGCCGCCCCGTATCCGGCACCGGTTCAGAGCGCCGCCGTGACCGCCTTCGTTTCGAGGTAGTTGTGCAGCACCTCCTCGCCCAGCTCGCGGCCCCAACCGGACTGCTTGTAGCCGCCGAACGGCTGCGACACGTCGAACACGTTGTGGCAGTTGATCCACACCGTGCCGGCGCGGATGCGGCGCGCCATCTTGTGCGCCGTGCCGAGGTCGCGCGTCCACACCGACCCGGCCAGGCCGTACATCGTGTCGTTGGCCTCCTTGGCGATGCGGTCGAGATCGTCGTCGTCGTAGCGCTCGGCCACCAGCACCGGGCCGAAGATCTCCTCGCGCACCACCTTCATCTCGGGCTTCACGTCGATCAGCACCGTCGGCTGCACGAAGTAGCCTGCGCCGCCCAGCGTGCCGCCGCCGGTCGCCACGCGGGCGCCCTCGGCCCGGCCGCTGTCGATGTAGCCGCGCACCCGGCCGAACTGCTCGTCGGACACCAGCGGCCCGATCTCCGTGGACGGGTCGAGGCCAGGACCGACCTTGAGCCGGCTCGCGGCCTCGGCGACGCCCTCCACCACGCGGTCGAACACCGATCTGTGCGCGAACAAGCGCGAGCCGGCGCAGCAGGTCTGGCCCTGGTTGAAGAAGATGGCGCTCGCCGCCCCCGGGATCACGCGCTCCATGTCGGCGTCGGGGAACACGATCACCGGCGACTTGCCGCCCAGCTCCAGCGTGACCTTCTTGAGGTTGCCGGTCGCCGCGCGGGCGATCAGCTTGCCGACCTCCGTGCTGCCGGTGAAGGCCACCTTGTCCACGTCCGGGTGGTTGGCGATGGCCGCGCCCGCAGTTTCGCCGAAGCCGGGCAGGATGTTGACCGCACCCTTGGGGAAGCCGGCCTGCAGGATCAGCTCGCCCAGGCGCAGCGCCGTGAGCGGCGTCTGCTCCGCGGGCTTCAGCACCACGGTGCAGCCGGTCGCCAGCGCGGGGGCAAGCTTCCAGGCCGCCATGAGCAGGGGGAAGTTCCACGGGATGATCTGGCCCACCACGCCCACCGGCTCGCGCAGGATGTAGCTGTGGTAGTCGCCGGGCATGGAGATGTTGATCGCCTTGCCGTGCACCTTGGTTGTCCAGCCGGCCATGTAGCGGAACGTCTCGACGGCGAACGGGACATCGGCGGCGCGGGCCACCGTGACCGGCTTGCCGTTGTCCAGGCTTTCCAACTCGGCCAGCTCGTCGGCGTGCGCTTCCATGAGGTCCGACAAGCGCCAAAGCAGCTTGGCGCGCTCGGTCGGCTTCATCCTCGCCCACGCGCCGTCCTCAAAGGCCCGGCGCGCGGCGGCGACCGCGAGGTCCACGTCGGCGGCGTCGGCTTCCGCCACCTCGGTGATCTGTTGGCCAGTGGCCGGGTCAAGCACGGCGAACCGCTTGCCCGACTGCGCGTCCACCCATTCGTTGTCGATCAGCAGACGGCGGGGCTTGGAGGTGAAGTCGGCGGCGGCGGTGCCGAGTTTCCCGTGCGCGACAGAGATGTCCATGTTCGTGCCTTCCAACGTTATGCACGACCAAGCATAACGCGGAAACGGCGGTGCTGCCAAGCGTGATGGCGGGTCAACCGAGGTCGCTGGCTGGTCCCCTGGCAAGCCGCTCTGCGGTTTCGCGTGGTCGCGCTCTGCGTGATTGGCCGGTGTCACACCCGCGCGGCGTCACGGGCAGGCTCGCCATGGACACTGCCCGCCTTTCGACCGACCGCTACACGCGGGTGCTGCCCACCCCGCCCGCCGGCGCCGGGTCGTCCCCCCGGGCCAGCGCGTCGAGCGTGCGGCGGGTTCGACGGATGGCTTGCTCGGTCTGCGCCATCCAATGGTCGAGCGCGCTGTAAT
>CALMAB010000160.1 GCA_937858325.1 uncultured Acetobacteraceae bacterium | reverse complement strand
TGCAACCGCATGCGGCGGATGTGGGCGGCGAGATGGCCCTGGCGCATGAACTCGGCCGCGACCGCCTGGAGCAGGCTGGGCGGCTGGCGGTCCATCAGGTCGCGCGTCCGCGCGAAGGCGCGCACGAGCCGGGGCGGCACCACGACGTAGCCGAGCCGCAGGCCGGGGAAGAGAGCCTTGTTGAGCGTGCCCACGTAGATCACGCGCTCCGCATCATCGAGACCCTGCAACGAGGCGAGCGGGCGGCCGGAGTAGCGGAACTCGCTCGCGTAGTCGTCCTCGACAACCCAGGCGCTGTGCTCGCGCGCCCAGGTCAGCAAATCGAGCCGGCGCGCCATGGAAAGCACTACCCCTGTCGGGTACTGGTGCGAGGGGGTCACGAACGCCGCACGGGCGCATGGCGCGACCCTCGCACCCGCGGTCACGTCCAGCCCATGCGCGTCCACCGGCACTGGGCGGACCGCGACACCCGCGGCAGCGAGCGTTTGCCGGGTCAGGGGATAGCCGGGGTCCTCGACCCACGCCTCGTCGCCGGGGTGGAGGATGACGCGCGTGGTGAGGTCAATCGCGTGCTGGGTGCCTGCGGTGACAATCACCTGCTCCGGCCCGCACCGCACTGCACGCGCTGCCCGCAGATAGTCGGAGACCGCCGCACGCAGCTCGGACGAGCCGCTTGGGTCGGCGTAGCCAAGGTCGCCGGGGCCGAAACCCCGGACCGCACGGTGGGTCAGCCGCCGCCAGACTTCGGCGGTACGGGCGTCCACCAGCGTGCGCCCGGTGTTGAAGGGCCGCTCGTCCGTGTGCGCCGGCGCCGCATCGTCGCCAAGGACGTCGGCAGCCCCCGTTTGGGCGTCTCTCTTGCACCTGTCGGCCGCCGCGGGCAGGCATCCCTCCACTGGCTCGGGAAGGTCAGTGGAGACATACGTGCCCGAGCCGGTCCTGGCTGCGAGGTAGCCCTCGGCCAAGAGCTGCTCGTAGGCCGCGACCACCGAGGCACGCGCCACGCCCAGCCGGCCCGCGAGATCCCGTGACGACGGCAGCTTGGCGCCGGGGCGGAGACCGCCTGCCAAGATAGCGGAGCGGACCTGCATGTAAGCCTGATGGACAACGGACGACGACGCGCCGGCGCTTCGGTCCACCGGCCACCAATCATACAGGTCGGCCCAGCGCGCCCTCACACCGTGCATGCCCGCAGACCGGTTCCCGCTCGGGCTTGGAGGCTTGTCGGCCAAATGGTCTGCCCTTGTGGCGAAAGTGGACCTTCTCCGTAGGCCACTACCAGACCTAGCCTCGCGCTGGCCACCCCGTTCGGGGCGAGGCCGTCGCAGGCAGGAGCAAGCAAGGACGATGAAGCCGCACCACATGTTCCTGGCCGCGACGACCTCGGTGGTCTGGGGTCTGGCCTTCGTCGCCACGAAGTTCGGCCTGGAAAGCTTCTCTGCCCCGCAGCTCACTGCGCTGCGGTTCCTGATCGCGAGCCTGCCCGTCCTGGTCGTGCCCCGGCCCAGGCTGCCTTGGGCGTCTCTCGTGCTGATCGGGCTGACACTGTTCGCCGGGCAGTTCCTGCTCTTGTTCCTTGCATTCGAGGCGGGCCTGCCACCGGGCCTCGCGTCGGTCACGCAGCAGATGCACGTGTTCCTCACCGTCCTGCTCTCGGCCGTGTTCCTGCGCGACGTGCCGACCGCACGCCAATGCGCCGGCATGATCGTCGCCTTCGCGGGCCTAGCGCTGATCGGGTTGACGGTCGGCGCGGACCTTCGGCCCGCGGCCCTCGCGCTCGCCCTTGCCGGCGTGCTGAGCTGGGCCGTGGGCAACGTGCTGGTCAAGTGCGCCCCGCCGGGCGTCCCGGTCTTCCCGCTCATCGTCTGGGCCAGCCTCGTGCCCCCGCTGCCCGCGCTCACCGTTTCGGGCCTACAAGGCCATGGCCCGTCCTTCCCGGCCGCGCTCGCGGGAGCGTCTTGGGCGGGAATCGGAGGTGCGGTCTATCTCGGCGCCGTAGCGACCATGGTGTATGCGATCTGGGGCAACCTGCTGCAGCGCTACCCGGCCGGCGTGGTGGCCCCATTCGCCCTGCTCTCGCCGTGCGCGGGCGTCGTGGGGTCGGCGGTCATCTTCGGCGAGCGCTTCGGCCCATTGCGCTGCGCCGGCATGGCGCTGATCCTCGCCGGCCTTGCTGTCGTCGTGCTGCCCTCTGGATGGCTGAGGAGGTCAGGCCGGGGCGCGAAGGTGCGATGGCACGGAGGTCCGCGCAGGTCGCTGCGCGATTAGTCCAGACTCGCAGGCACCAACCTATGCTGGCCGGGGCCGAGCCGAGGTCTGCTTTGGGTATGCTGAGTTTTGCATTCGCGGCACGGAAAAGGCAGCATCCGTCCGCCAAACGAGAGAATACCCCGGCGAATTGATCCTACCCGGCACCGCGCGCAGTGGGAGGTTGAAGGGAGCCGTTCTCAATGCCGACAAAACGGGCTTCACGACGACAGTGGCGCCGTGAACGGTATCGGTTGATTTGAAGGACACAGTGAGTTCAGGCGACCGTCTCGCACATCGCCGCCCAGCACAAAGGAGTACTGTCGTGAAACGTAGTCAGCGGTGACGGCCGTCTATAACGCGCGGGGGAACATCTACGCGGTCGCGACACCCGAGGACGTGCGGGGGGCGGGGATTCCGCTGCCCGTCGATCCAGCGACGGCCGCCCGGCTTCGCACGCTCTGGGCGGGACGGGCCATTGCGGCCCTCTGCGGTGGCCAGCGGCGGGGCGGCGCCACGGTCACCAAACGTCACGACACGGACGGCCTGCTCGTCGGACCCTTCGGCGCTGGGGAAGCCTTCGACCTACTGGTCGTGAACACTGATGGCACGCTGGCCGAGCGGAGCGGCAACGGCCTGACGATCTTTGCCCGCGCGCTCGCCGACCAGGGTCTTGTCCAGCCCGGCACACGGTTCGCCCTGCGCGTCCACCACGACGGGTCCGGCGTCGAATCTCCCACAACAACGGGAGTCGAGCTGCTGCCCGGATCTGGCGGAGGGGCCGCCTTCTGGCTCGACCTTGGCATACCGCGCTTCGGGGTTGACGCGGTTGGCGCGCGGGGTCCGGGTGTGGTGCCGGTCGGCGACGGCCGCGCGTACCGGGTGGAGCGGCTGGCGGAACTGGAAGCAGCCTGGGACCGGAGCGTGTTCGTCCGCGTCGGCAACCCGCACTGCGTCACCTTCCTATTTGACCCGGCCAAGCTTCTGGGCATCGAGGCATTGCGAGAGCCAAACCTGCACGCCGCGCTCGCGCGGATCGCCTTCGCGCCGACCGACCAAGACGGGAACGCGGGCGAGGGCGGCTGCGGCGACCCCTGCCCGGCAGGGGTAAACCTTCAATGGGCCGCCGTTTTGGGCGAAGGCCGGTTGGCCGCTCGGGTTTTCGAGCGTGGCGAGGGGGCAACCGCGTCTTCGGGATCGAGTGCGGCGGCGGTCGCCTGCGCGGCTTGGCATCTCGGCCTGCTGGCCGCAGGGGACGTGTCCGTGGAGATGCCGGGAGGCACGGTGCCGCTTCAACTTACCGGAGATGGCCGCAATCTCCGTCGCGTGCGCCTCCAAGGCGTCGCAACCGCCTGTCTGCCGGTCAAGCGCCGAGCCTAGCGTGCGGCTTCGCGGGTGCGTCAGAACATAATTTCGTAACGCATGTGGTCGGTTCTCCTGGCCACTTGGTCATACGCCTTGCGCGCCGGCTCGTTGTTCGCGTTCGTGATCCAATAAAGCCTATACCAGCCTTCTTGGCGGCCAAGATCGGTCAGGAAGGATATGAATCGTGTCGCCAGCCCTGTTCGGCGCGCACCTTGGCTGACGTAGAGGTCTTCGAGGTAGTAGACAGTCTGATCGCTCCATGTGTTCGGGTGGCACACGTAGTGGCAGAAGCCCAGCAGCGCGCCTGCCCGGTCCTCCGCAACCAAGCCGAAGATTGGTCCCTGGCCGGACGCGATTCTTGACCAAGTGGAAGCAGTCACTCGGTTGGAGAGCTGCACGCCGTAGAAGCCGCAGTACTCGCCCCAAAGCTGGCGCCAGGCATCGCGATCGCTTTCCGCAACTTGCCGAATCAAGGGTGCCGTCAAAGCGTGGTCCGGCACTATGCGGCGTGCAGGGTGGGGTTAAGGCTGCCCCACGGCCGGTTGCGCGGGATCGCCTCGACGGCTCCCGTCTGCGAGTGGCGCCGAAACAGGATGTGCGACTTGCCGGAAAGCTCGACGGCCTTCACCACCTCCCCAGAGGGCTGCTTGACCAGCGTTCCGGCCGTCACATAGCAGCCTGCCTCGACGATGCAGTCGTCGCCAAGCGCGATGCCGGTCCCGGAGTTGGCGCCCAGCAAGCAGCGCTCCCCGATGGACACGACTTGCTTCCCGCCGCCGGACAGGACGCCCATGATGGACGCGCCACCGCCGATATCGGTGCCGTCGCCCACCACGACGCCTGCGCTGATGCGCCCTTCCACCATCGACGTGCCCAAGGTTCCGGCGTTGAAGTTGCAAAAGCCCTCGTGCAGCACCGTCGTGCCCTGTCCGAGGTAGGCACCCAGCCGCACGCGGCCGGCGTCCGCGATCCGCACGCCGGCCGGCACGACGTAGTCCGTCATGCGCGGCAGTTTGTCGATGCTGCGGACCTCAAGCATGAGGGAGGCGGCACGCGCCTCCCATCGCAGGGCCTCAATCTGGTCGGGCAGGCATGGCCCAAGGGAGGTCCACGCCACGTTCGCAAGCAAGGAGAATATGCCATCCAGGTTGGCCCCATGCGGCCGGATAAGCCGATGGCTAAGCAGGTGCAAGCGTAGGTACACGTCGTGGGCATCGCGCGGTGGTTGTGCCAGGTCCTCGATGCTCGTTCGGACCGCGACGACAGCAACGGCGCGTCGCGGATCGGGGCGGATGCACGCCGCAGACGCCGCGCTAAGGGCCGAGCCTGCCTGTTCGGGCGTCAGAGTAACCGTGCCCGTTAAGCCGGGTGCCACTCCGGTCTCCGGTGCGGGATACCAGGTATCCAGCACCGTGCCATCGTCCGTGACTGTAGCCAGGCCGTGCCCGACCGCACCCGCTCCCTCGATTGTTGCCCCTACCAGCATGGTCTTCGCTCCGACGTGAGAACGTAGTCTGCCGGTGCGCCCCAAAGTTGCCCAGGGCGGAAATGCAGCAGTTCGCGGAGAAAGCTGGTTTGGTCCTGCACAACCCGCGCCGGCGCAGTATCCGCCGGGGGTGGAGGGTGTGTGGGAACTTGGAGCTGCAATTCCCTCAGGGCTCTTCCAGAGCGGTGACGCAGAACTACAATCAGCTTTCTCAACGCCGCTCGTGCGGGTGCTGGAAGTACCATGGCCATAGAAGTTCTGCTGCGTGATGCCGCGATGGAAGACATGTCCGGCTGCCATCACTGCCTGGATATCGTGGCTCAGGAAGGCCGCTGGCTGTCACGGTTACGGGCCACTCCGCTGGACCGTTACGCGGTGTTCTGGGCAGGCCTGCACGAAGCTGGTGCTTCTCTGACCGTCGCCGTGGCCGGGGATACGATCGTCGGCTGGTGTGACATCAAGCCCGATGACTCCCCCGTCCGGGCGCATGTAGGAACGCTCGGTATGGGATTGCTGGCCGACTACCGCGGTCAGGGGCTGGGCCGCAGGTTACTGATCCGAACGTTGAAGCAGGCACGTGATCGAGGACTGGAACGTGTTGAGTTGTCGGTCTTGCACAACAACGCTGCCGCGTTCGCACTTTACGGACGGGTTGGTTTCGGTGTCGAAGGCCGTCGCGTTCGAGACTGGAAGCACAATGGGATATACCAGGATAGCATTCTGATGGCTTTTGAAACGGCCTCGCTGTAGGCGGGCACCATATTCTCGTGGAGGTGGAACGAGCTTGAGCTAAGCTGATCTCAAAGGTGGGAGGTTGGTATGACGCGTCGCATCGAGGGCCACGATCGGCACCAGATCCTTCTGCTGCTCAGCCGACACCTCGGCGCCCACGCGCCCAAACGGCCCGACCACGGCTCCTTCGGCGTCGAGCGGCAGATGCCCCGACACCAGGACCCGCTTGCCGCGCACCAGGCTCGCGGGGAGAGTGATACCGGGCGGCAGAGTCCACGGTTTGGGAAGCACGATGCCCATCTCCGACAGGCGACGTTCGACATTCGGCATATTTGGCAGTTCCTTGTGAGGCAGGCAAACGCACCGTAAGCGATGGGCCGCAGCGGACGTTTCAGGCAATGCTGAACCATGCGCGACGAGCCCAACATCGCGACCGTGGCCGCGCTGATCGGCGACACCGGCCGTGCGGTCATGCTGACGGCCCTGATGGACGGCCGTGCCCTGCCCGCCGGCAAGTTGGCCGCCGCCGCCGGGCTTTCGTTGCCGGCTGCAAGCGCGCATCTGGCCAGGCTGACCGATGACGGCCTGCTCGCAGTCGAGCGCGGGGCGCGCCATCGATACTACCGGCTGGCCGGGCCTGACGTGGCCGCCATCCTAAAAAGCCTGGCGTCCCATGTTGGAAAGCCGCCTCGGCCCGGTCGAGTGCGGACGCCGCAGGCGCGCGGCCTATGCTACGCCCGCACCTGCTACGACCACCTCGCGGGCGAGCTGGGCGTTGCGATTGCGGCGGCCCTGGAGCGGCGTGGCCTGCTTGCTTCGGCGGAGGGCAAGAGCCTGGATGTGACCCCGGCAGGGGTGGCGTGGTTCGCCACCACACTCGGTATCGACGTGGCCGCGCTCCGGCCGGGGCGGCACGGCGTGGCCTGCCGCTGCCTGGACTGGACGGAGCGCCGCCACCACTTGGCTGGGCCACTCGGGACCCGCATGTTTCAGCGCTGCTGCGACCTCGGGTGGCTGGCCCGGGCACCTGGCTCCCGCGCCGTGCGCCTGACCGGATGCGGGCGGAACAGCCTGCGCAAGCGGCTCGGGATCAGCAAGCCGCCCGCCTTCTGGGGGTGCAGGGGCGGCCAAGCCTCTGCATGCAACTCGCGTCCCGGTGTTCCCCAGGCGTCAGGCTGTTTGCTTCCACTGGATCGGACGGGTCTGTCCGCTGACACGTATGCTCGCGCCGCGTGTCGGAGGGATCGCCACGTGGAGGTGGGAGCGCATGCCCATGTCCTCCCCCTGCACGATGTCGATGCTGCCCCCGTGCGGCCATCCGAGGTCGCGGAGGTAGCCGGCGAGCGCCGCCGCGGCTGCGCCGGTCGCCGGGTCCTCGTACACCCCGCCGATGGGGAACGGGTTGCGCGCGTGGAAAAGTTGCGGCGCCTCGGCGTGAACGAGGATGAACGTGCCGATGCCGTACGCCAGCGCGAGGGCACGACCGGCTTCCATGTCGTACCGCATGGCGGCCAGCCGGGCGCGCGTGTCCAGCGCAAGCACCAGGTGGTCAGCCCCGCCATGGGCGATCGCGGACGGGATCCTTGGATCGAGGTCGCCTGCCCCGAGGCAGAACAGGGCCAGCGCACCCGCGACCAACTGCGCCGGGGCTGGCCGGCTGTGCGTGGGCGGTGATTGCAGGGCGGCGAACATCGCCGACCCGTCGCGACGCCCCTCCACCGTGATGCTGGCGCGGTTGATCTGGAGTTCAAAAACGCCGCTGCCGTGGCGCTCGGCGAGCGTCGCGCCTAGGGCAATGGTCGCGTGCCCGCAGAAGTCCACCTCCACCTCGGGCGCGAAGTAGCGCACCCGCCAGCCCGGTCCGGACGGCGCCGCGAAGACCGTCTCGGAATAGCCGACCTCTGCCGCGATGGCCTGCATGGCGTCGGCGCTAGGCAGCTCGCCGCAGATGACGACCCCGGCCGGGCTTCCGCCCACCTGTCCCTCGGCAAAGGCTGCGACCCGTACGACGTCCATCACCGCTCCTGGTTCAAGGCTGGGCCTGCAGCATAGAGATGAAGGCTTCCCCTGTCGCGCTTGCGTGACGGCAGGCCGGGCGTCTCCGACCCCGCTACTCGGCGTTGATGCGCCTCCACTCCGCCAGGCTGACGGTGCCGGGGAGCTCGGGCCTGGCCGCGTCGGGCAGGATGCTGACGTACTCCAGCGCGTGGCCGTCGGGATCGTCGAAATAAACGCTCGCGGCCGGCATCCAGGGGAACACCACAGGCTCGTCCAGTTCCGGGCCACCCCCGCGGCGGCGCGGCACGATCCCCTTGGAGCGGAGCACGTCCACGGACCGGATCACCTGCTCCAGCTCGGTCCGGAAGGCGATGTGCAGCCGCAGGCGGACCGGGGAGCTGCCGATCGACCACAGCCCGAGCATCGACCTGTCGCGCCCGCCGACCCAGAAGAAGGCGGCATGGCGCTTCGGCACGGTGTGCGCCAGTTCGAGCCCGACCACGTCGCGGTAGAAGGCAACTGACCTGTCCAGGTCTGACACCGTGAGATGGCTTTCGTAGAGCCCCTTTATCGCGATCATGTTTCAGTGTTCCTTGTGAACTGGCAGGCTCCAAGAAAGCCCAGCAATAGAATCGGAATGAAGGCGGCAAAAACCCAAAAACTCGCGGTCCGTGCAGCTTCGATGGAAACACCATCGGAAAGCCCCGATAAGTTGCCTGCTATTCCGGTCGCAGCGGAACCGACGGCGTATCCGATCCTCTGAACAGTGCCGGGAGCCGCGGCCGCAAGGGCACGCTCGCCGTCATCTGCAAAGCGCACGACGCGCTGAACGATGAATGGCCAACACAGACCGAATCCGAACCCCTGCGACAAACAGCAGAGCACGATGCCAGCGAACGAGCCGAACGGGACGACGACTGCGAAACCTCCGGCGCCCGACGCCACCAGGATCACGCCCAAACGGATCAGCAGGGTGGTCGCTGAGGCAGGGGCGTTTGAGACCGCTATCGTGGCCGCGCTCCACGACAGGGCCTCCCCCGCCAGGATGTAGCCGGATGCCAGTGGTGCGGTGTCGAACATGATCTTGAGGAGCAACGGCCCGTATGCCCAGAAACCGGTCGTCGCCAGCGACAGCGCAAACACCGTCAGTAACCCGGCACCGACGGGATGATGCGCGTCCAGCGTCTGCCCTGGCAGCAGTCTCTCGCTTGATCGCTGATCCAGCCTGGCGGCCAGGCAAAGCAGGCCGAGGCCCATGAGGCAGAGAACGACCGACGAGATGCCCCCTCCCGCGCCCCCGGCCTCGGCAATGATCAGTGTCGCCGCCGATAGGATGAGCACCGGCACGAACGGCGGCGGTGCCCTGACGGCTGCCTTGGTTGATCCGGCTGGGAGCAACACCCATGCCGTGGCCCACAGCACGGCGGCCAGTATCGCGAAGAACCAGAATGCCCCGCGCCACGCATCCAGGGAGGCGAACACGCCGCCGATCAACGGCCCCAGCAGTGACCCGGCTCCCCAAATCACGGCGACGATGCCGAAGAGGCGGCTCCAAAAACGCTCGGCGAACAGCTGCTGAACAGCGACATAGCTCAACGAGATCAACATGCCCCCACCGATGCCTTGTACCAGTCGCGCGCATAGGAGCACCGCCATATGCGGGGCAACACCGGCGATCACGCACCCAGCCCCATACAGCATCGCGGCCGTCAGAAGGACGCGCCTCAAACCGAAGCGCTGACACCCTGCCGCAGTCGAGGCGCCTGCGACGATCGCTCCGATTTGGTAGAGCGAGATTGTCCAGCCGACGTAGCTGATGCCGCCGATATCGTCGATCACCGCGGGGACGATCGTGGCCATAACGAGCGTGTCCGCCGCGTGCAGCCAGATGCCGAGGCAGAGCAGAACGAACCGGCCAAACAAGCCTGAGGCCCATAGCTCGCGCCAACTGCCAGCTTCCACAACCGTTGCCATCGGGAAATCCATTTGCTGCCTGCACCGGCATCGCTACAACCTCAACCATGGTTGAGGTAAAGCGGGAATTTCAGAGATGGCGAGAGAACTTACGGTCGGCGAGGTGGCAGCCCGTAGTGGCGTGGCCGTTTCAGCACTGCACTTCTACGAACGAAAGGGTTTGATCCACAGCGCTCGGACGCGCGGCAACCAGCGGCGCTACGACCGCGACGTGCTTCGTCGCGTGGCGCTCATCCAGATCGCTCAGGAGCTTGGCATCCCCCTTGCCGAAGTCAGCGCGGCGCTGGCGGAACTGCCGGATGGCCGATCCCCAACCCGGCAGGATTGGGAACGCCTGTCCCAAAAGTGGGCTGCTGACCTGGATCGTCGCATTGCGTCGCTGGAGCGGCTGCGTAGCAGTCTCGCCAAGTGCATTGGTTGTGGCTGCCTATCAATCAGCCAATGTTCCATATACAATCAGTCAGATCGACTATCTGCACAAGGCCCTGGTCCAGTTTTGCTTCGCACTCAATTATGAATTGGCATATAGGTTGCAACATTTGACAATCCGGATGCAGCGGACCGGTGGCCCTGGTATATTTGGCAGGGATTGAGAGTCCGTTGGGAAAGGGTCATGGCATAGTCGCTGAGGCGAGAAGCCGACCGAT
>CALMAB010000159.1 GCA_937858325.1 uncultured Acetobacteraceae bacterium | reverse complement strand
GCTGCGGCCCGCCCGCCTGCCGCTCCCAGCCACCCTTGGAGGGCCTTGAATGTCCGCGACCAACGCATCGCCTGCGCTCGACGCACGGCGCTACTTCGAGGCTGTCTCAGGTCGGGACAGCGTTGCCGAGGCGCCGCCGGTCTGCCTTTATCTGGAAGTCACGAACCGCTGCAACCTGCTGTGCGAAACCTGCCCGCGCACCTTCGAGGCGCTGGAGCCGCCGGCGGACATGAGCATGGAACTGTTCCGCCGCATCGTGGACCAGGTTCCCAACGTGGCCCGGGTGGTGCTGCACGGGGTGGGGGAGCCGATGCTGGTCAAGCATCTCCCGGACATGATCCGCCACCTCAAGCAGCCCGGGCGCGGCGCGTCCGGGCGGGGCACGCACGTCTTGTTCAACACCAACGGCACGCTGCTGGCGCCGCGCAAGCACCGGGAGATCATCGACACCGGGCTGGACGAGCTGCGGGTATCATTGGATGCTGCGGAAGCGGGAACGTTCCTCAAGGTGCGCGGCAAGGATATGTTCGACCGTATCGTGCGCAATGTCAGCGCCTTCACCAACCTGCAGGCGGCGACCGGGGCGGCTGCGCCCGTGGTGTCCCTGTGGCTGACGGGGCTGAAGGAGACCGTCGATCAGCTGCCGGAGTTCGTGCGCCTGGCCGCCCGCATCGGGGTCAGGGAAGTGCATCTGCAGCGCCTGGTGTTCGACGAGCAGGGCTTCGGCATGGCGCGGCCGGACAGCTCCTTGTTCGAGCAAACACGGGCCGAGGAGGAGGCGGTGATCGCCGACGCCCAGGCCATCGGGCGCGCGCTGGGCGTCACGCTCGACGCGTCGGGCGCGACCGAGCCGGGCTTGAGCCTCAAGCGCACCGCGGACGACAAGCCGTGGGCGACCTGCCGGCGCCCGTGGTCGCTGATGTATTTCACCGCGCATGGCCGGGCGCTGCCCTGCTGCATCGCGCCGTTCTCCGCCCGCGGCTACGAGAACTACACGCTCGGCGACGCGACGCAGCAGACGCTCCGGGACATCTGGAACAGCCCGGCCTACCAGGGCTTCCGCACCGCCCTCCTCAGCGACGCGCCGCCCAAGCCCTGCCAAGGCTGCGGCCTGCGGTGGAGCTTGTAGCCCGCTTGCCGGCGGCCCCTCTGCTTGCGGCCCTGGGCCTGTCCCGCGTGTCCGTGGTGGTCCCCGCCTGGAACGAGGCAGGGGCCATGCGCGGCACCCTACAGGTGTCCGGCAAAATCGTCAGCGCCTTCGCCCAGGTCGCCGCACAAGGCACCCGGCCGTGACCGTGCCGGCGCGCGGCCTGGAGCTGGCGGCCATGCTGTCCCGGCTGCACCACCGCACCCTGCACCACCTGAGCGCGTCGGAATGCGAAACCATGTCGGTGGCCGACCTGCTCGGCCTGGCGGACGCGGAGGACCAGGCGCGCTGGGAGGGCCTCCTTTTGTCCTACACCGACCCGCTCGGCGCGCCCTGGCTGCGCGCCAGCGTCGCCGCCGGCTACGACGGCATCGGCCCCGAGAACGTGGTCAGCTTTGCCGGGGCGCAGGAAGGGCTTTATGCCGTGCTGCACGCCCTGCTGCAGCCCGGCGACCACGCGGTCGTGGTCGTGCCGGGCTACCAATCCGTGGAAACGCTGGCGCTCGGCCTTGCCGACGTGTCCGGCGTCGCGCTGGACGCGGCGGACGGCTGGTCGCTCGACATCGACGCGGTCGCTGCGGCGGTCCGGCCCAACACCCGGATGCTGTGCGTCAGCTTTCCCAACAACCCCACCGGCGCGCTGCTGCCGCCCGAACAGTTCTCGGCGCTGGTCACGCTCTGCCGCCGCCACGGCCTGTGGCTGCTGAGCGACGAGGTGTACCGCCTGACGGAGCACGACCCGGCCCGCCGCCTGCCGGCCGCCGCCGACGCCTATGAGCGCGGCGTTTCGGTCGGCGTGCTGTCCAAGGCTTACGGCCTGCCCGGCCTGCGCGTCGGCTGGGTCGCTTGCCGGGACACGGCGCTGATCGGGCGCGTCGCGCGGTTCCGGCAGTACTTGTCGGTGTGCGGCGCCGGGCCGAGCGAGGTGCTGGCCAACGTCGCGCTGAAGGCAGGCGAGGCGATCACCCGGCGCAACCGCGGCATCGCCGCCGCCAACCTTTCGGCGCTGTCCGGCTTTTTCGCCCGGCACCCGGCGCTATTCGACTGGCAGTTGCCGGAGGCGGGCGTGGTGGGCTACGTGCGCTATGCCGGCGCCGACGGGGTCGAGCACTTCGTCGCCCGCATGGCGGAAGCGGCCGGCATCCTGCTGCTGCCGGCGAGCGTGTTCCGCTCTGAGGTGGCGGCGCTTCCCGCCGACCGCTTCCGCATCGGCTTCGGCCGCACCTGCTTTCCCGCCGGGCTGGCCGCCTTGGAAGCGGCAATCCGCTGAGCGGCGCCGCGGGCGGGCTGGCCCGCAATGTAACCCCCGCTTGCCTTGCCCCGAACACCTGTCTGTGCCGTGACGCTGCGCCAAGTGCAGCATCCCCTTTCCGTCACCAGAGGGAGCGAATCCATGAAGGCCATCCTGCCTGTCGCCACCGTCCTTGCCGCGTCAGCCGGCGCTGCGCGCGGCGTGGCCGGCTAACCGCCTCCACCCAGCCCAGCGTGTGAGACGTCCAGTCCGGCGCGGCGCAAGCCAGCCGGAGTGGACACGAGGAGCCAGGCGATGGACCTGACACAAATACGCTACTTCGTTGCGCTGGCGCGCACGTTGAACTTCACTCGTGCGGCGGAAGCGTGCAACGTCACCCAGCCCGCGCTGACCAAGAGCATCCAGCGGCTGGAGGACGAGCTGGGCGGACCGCTCCTGCTGCGCGAACGGTCGCTGACCCAGCTGACGCCGCTCGGGCAAGCCATGCTGCCCTTGCTGGAGCAGACCTATGCGGCGGCCGGGCGCGCAAAGGAGCACGCTGCCAGCATGAGGCGGGCCACCGTCTCGCCGCTGCGGATCGGCCTGGCGACCGACGTGCCGACCGGACCTTTCACTCCCTTGTTCCAGGAGTTGGCGGCGCGGCTGCCGGGCTTTGAGCTGCACCTGCAGGATGCGTCCGGCGCCGAGCTGGCGGAGGCGCTGCTCCACGGCACCCTGGACGCCGCGATCGTGACCGGAAACGCTGCGCTGCCGGATCGGCTGAACCGGTGGCCATTGTTCACGGACGCGCCCGTCTTGCTCGTGCCGCCCGGCCACGCCCTGGACGGGGACGCGGCGACGCCGGTGCCGCTGTCCGCCTTGTATGGCGCGGTGCTGGTCTGCGGCGGGGCGGAGTGCGGCATGGCGCGGCTGCTGGCGCAGGCCGGGCAAGGGCACGGCA
>CALMAB010000158.1 GCA_937858325.1 uncultured Acetobacteraceae bacterium | reverse complement strand
GCGACGGTGGCGCTGTCCAACGCGCTCGGCTTCCCCATGAGCTACAGCCACCCCGGCGAGATCATGGACGAGATCGCGGCGCTCACCCCGAGCTTCGCCGGCGTGTCCTACGCCAAGCTGGACGCGGAAGGGTCGCTGCAATGGCCGTGCAACGAGGCGGCGCCGCTGGGCACGCCGATGATGCACGTGGACCGCTTCGTGCGCGGCAAGGGCCGGTTCATGCTGACCGAGTTCGTGCCCACGGAGGAGCGCACCGGCGCGCTGTTCCCGCTGATCCTGACCACCGGGCGCATCCTGTCCCAGTACAACGTCGGCGCGCAGACCCGGCGCACCGAGAACAGCCGCTGGCACGAGGAGGACGTGCTGGAAATCCACCCCTTCGACGCCGAAAGCCGCGGCGTGCAGGACGGGGACCTGGTGGCGCTGGAAAGCCGCTCCGGCGACATCGCGTTGCGTGCCCGCATCAGCGAGCGGATGCAGCCCGGCGTGGTTTACACCACCTTCCACCACGCCAAGACCGGCGCCAACGTCATCACCACCGACTTCTCCGACTGGGCAACCAACTGCCCGGAGTACAAGGTGACCGCGGTGCAGGTGCGGCGGACCAACCGGCCGTCCGACTGGCAGGCGCGCTTCTTTGACGAGGACGTGTCGCTCACCCGCATCGCCGCCCCCCTGGACGCCGCGGAGTAGCGCCGCATGACCCCGGAAAAGCTGGCGCGGATGGCCAACGAGGTCGCGGCCTTCTTCCGCGCCTACCCCGAGGAGCAGGCCTGCGCCGGTGTTTGCGACCACCTGGTGGCGTTCTGGACGCCCAAGATGCGCTCGACCTTCCTGGCCTTTGCCCGGGCGGGTGGCTCCAGCCTCGATCCATTGGTAGCAAAGGCGCTGCGGACCTGGCCGGATGCCGAAAGCCCGGTGGCCCGCGCCACCGCGCCGGCGGAGGCAGTCGGCCAGGGCGCCAGCGACGCCGGCTGACCCGATTGTTGGTGCAAAGCTGGGCATGGTGCGGTTGAACGAGATCAGGCCGGGCGAGACCGCCGCGGCGCTGCCGCCGGCCCCGGATGCCGGGGTGTTCTTTATCGGGCGCATTCACACGCCCTGGACCGACCGCCTCCATTGCCCGCGTCAGGGCCGGATGGACGGGCCGACCTGCCGGATCGAGCTGTTCGCGCCCTGGGCGCCGGCCGGACTGGAGGGCGTGGGGCAATACGAGCACTTGGAGGTGCTGTATTGGCTGCACTTGTCCCGGCGCGACCTGCTGCGGCAAAGCCCGGCCAATGACGGCTCCGCCCGCGGCACCTTCTCGCTCCGCTCCCCCGTGCGGCCCAACCCCATCGGCACCAGCTTGGTGCGCCTGCTCGGCATGGAGGGGAACAGCCTGCTGGTGCGCGGCCTCGACTGCCTGGACGGCACGCCGCTGATCGACCTCAAGCCGGACCGCTGCGCCTTCACGCCCATCGCGCCGCGCCAAGCGGGCGACGACGAGGTGGGGACGTAGCGCCGCTCAGGCCCCCTGCACCTGGCGCAGCCAGTCCTGCAGGTTGTAGAAATTATCCACCCGCGCCACCTTGCCGCCGCGCAGCGTGAAGAACGCGCCTGCCGGGAGGACGTAGGTTTGGCCATGCGCCTCCGGCAAGCCGGGAGCGGTGTGCTTGTAGGTGCCGTGCACCACGAACTCGGCGGCGGCGCGCGTGCCGGAGGGGTCCGTCATCACCACCAGATCGGCCAGGCGCTCGCTGTAGCTCTCATCCATGCCGGCCATGAAGCGGGCAAAGGCATCCCGCCCCACCTCGCGCCCGCCTTGGTTGATGCCGTGCTCGACGTCATCGGTCAGCAGCGCCAGCATGGCAGGGAAGTCCCCGGCGTTGAACGCCGCGTAGTAGGCCCGTACCAGGGTTTCGGCTTCGGTCATCATGTGTCCTCGAAATGCTGCAATTCGGCCACCGCCGCCGGCTCGGCCCGGGACCAGCCCGGCGGCCAGTCGTGGTGGTTGCGCACGGCGCCGTGCTCCCGCACCGCATGGAGCCGCGCCGGGTCGAGGTCGGCCCAAAGCCAGCCCTCGGCGTCCGCCCCCTCGGCAATCACGCCATCCTCGGGGAAGCCGTGGTCTGCCGGGCCGTACACGCCGGCCCGGCCGCGGTTGCTGTCCAGGGTGGCGAGCCACGGCGCGTCGCCCACGGTGGGGGACACCGCCACGAAGCACTGGTTTTCAATGGCACGCGCCCGCGCCGACAAGCGCACGCGGTTGAAGCCGTGCATGGTGTCGGTGCAGGTGGGCACCAGGATCAACCAGGCGCCGGCCTCGATCTGGGCGCGGACGACGCTCGGGAACTCCGCATCGTAGCAGATGGCGACGCCAACCCGGCCCCAATCGGTTTCGAACACGCGCTGCGGGTCGCCGGCGCCGATGGCCCAGTGCTCCGCCTCGAACCGGGTCATCACCTGCTTGTCCTGGAACGCGAAGCGGCCGTCTGGGGCGATCAGCGGCGCGCGGTTCACGATGCGCGCCCCGGACCGCCACGGCAGCGTGCCCGGCAGCAGCCACACGCCGTGATGCCGTGCCGCGTCGCGCATGATGCCCAGGATTTCGGGGGACACGGCAGAGACCGCGTCCCGCTCCGCCACCGGGCTTGGCTCTGTGCCGAAGGCGGCGACCTCCATGCAGGCATATTCCGGCATCACCAGAAGCTGCCCGCCCCCCGCAGCACCCGCCGCGACCAGCCGGTCCAGCTTGTTGGCATACTCGGCCAGGCTGCCGATCCGCGTGACCAGGTATTGCAGCACGCCCAGGCGCAGCATCATGCAGCATCCCCGGCAAGGTCCTTCGTCCAGAACTGCATGGGGTGGTCGGTCTCGCCCTCCTGCCCCCCCGCTTGCCCAACATCGCGCCAGCGCATGGTGCAGAGGAGGCCGGGGCGCGGGGCGAAGCCGCGGCGGCGCCAGAACCCGTCGAGCGGCACCGCGTCCGCCGGGCGCATCGGGTGGTCGTCCGGGCGCTGCACGGC
>CALMAB010000157.1 GCA_937858325.1 uncultured Acetobacteraceae bacterium | reverse complement strand
GCGGACGGGATGGCCGAGGAGATCATCACCACGCTGTCGCGCTGCAGCGGGCTGTCCGTCGTCGCCCGGAACTCCTCGTTCATCTACAAGGGGCAGGCCGTCGATGTCCGCCGGGTCGGACGCGAGCTGGGCGTGGGGTATGTGCTGGAGGGCAGCGTGCGCCGCGGCGGCGAGCGGCTGCGGATCGCCGGGCAACTGATCGACGCGGCGTCGGGCGCTCAGCTTTGGGCTGACCGGTTCGAGGGCGGCCTGAACGAGGTGTTCGAGCTGCAGGACCGCATATCGGAACAGGTGGCTGCGGTAATCGAGCCGGCCTTGCAGGTCGCCGAGATCAGCCGACGTCGGGACAAGGCGCCTGACGCCCTGGATGCCTACGACCTTTTGCTGCGCGCGCATGCCCTGGAACAGGAGTTCACCGCCGAAAGCATGGCCGCCGCGCTGGACCGTCTCGGTCAGGCGCTCGCGCTGGACCCGGACTACGCCGCGGCCATGGCTTCGGCGGCCTACTGCCATGCGCAGCGCCACTTCCAGGGATGGGCGCCGCAGGACGGCACGCACCGGGCCGAAGGCCTGCGGCTGGCCTGGCGTGCGGTTGAGCGGGCGCCGAACGACGCGCACGTCCTATGGAAAGCCGCCTTCGCGGTCTGGAACCTGGCGCAAGGGGGCAGGGATGCGGCGCTGGAGCTGTTCAACCGTTCCCTGCTGATCAACCCGAACTCCGCGACGGCCCTGACCCTAGCGGGCTGGATCGAGACGATGCGGGGCCAGGACGCGGGCCGCGCGCTGATTGCGCGGGCGCGTCGCCTGAACCCGCGCGACCCGCGGGCGTGGCTCCTGTCAGGGGCCATGGCCATTTCCGCGGTGGTGGACGGCGATTACCTCCATGCCGTCGCTTGGGCGAAAAAGGCGCTGGCGCACAACAGGCGGTTCGCGGTGGCGCTTCGCGTCCTGGCGGTTGCCTCCGTGAAGCTGGGGCAGCGCGACGAAGCGGCAGAGGCCATGCAGGACCTCCGAAGGATCGAGCCGGGGCTGACCGTTTCGGAATTCTTCCGTCGGATACCGGTGCCCCTCGAAGACATGGCAAGAACCTACGCGGAGGCGCTTCGGGCAGCCGGGCTTCCGGAATAACCAGGCGGTCTCCGGCCCTGCCTCAGCAGCAGGTAAAGCCACCGTCGATGGGAAGGCACACGCCGGTGATCATGGACGCGCCGTCACCGAGCAGGAAAACGATAGGCGCCGCGATCTCGTCCTCCGTGGCCCAGCGGCGCAGCGGCATCTGCTGCAGGAACGGCTCGCCGACCTCGGGCCGCCCCCAGTGGGACGCGGACATCTCCGTCATCACGACGGTCGGGTTCACGCTGTTGACCCGGATGCCGTGCTTGCCGAGTTCCAGGGCGGACACGCGCGTGATGTTGTCGAGCGCGGCCTTGGACGACCCGTAGGAGATATGGCCGGACAGCGCCACGAGCGACGCCTGGCTCGACACGTTGACGATTGAGCCGCCCTTGCCCAGTCGGACCATCAACTGCGCCGCGTATTTGGTGACGAGCAAGGCGCCGCGGGCGTTGACGCTGATCACCTTGTCGAACACGGCGATGTCGGTGTCCATCGGCGTCGCGATCTCGCCGCCGAAGCCGCCGCAATTGACGACGCCCCAAAGGTCGAGACCGAGCAGGGCATCGCGCACACTGTCCTCGGAGGTCAGGTCGAACGGCAAGGCCCGGCAGCCGGTCTGGGCAGCGAGCGCATCCAGCGCTTGAACCGACCGCCCGCTCGCGACCACGCCCGCGCCCGCCGCCACGAGCTGGCGGACCACCGCGCCGCCGATGCCGCCGCTCGCGCCCGACACCAGCACGGTCCGCCCGTCCAATCTCCACATGCCAAAACCCTCCTGCGATGCGTGGCGGGTCAGCCGCCGATCATGAGCTTGACGACCTCGTCATGGCTTGTGTCCCGGGTCCGCCGCTCGCCGGCCAGGCTGCCGCGCCGCAGCACCACGATGCGGTCCGACACGGCGAAGATGTCCTGCAGGTTGTGGCTGATGAAGATGACGCCGCGGCCCTCCTTCTTGAGGCCGCGGATCAGCGCCAGCACCTTGCGCTGCTCGGGCACGCCGAGCGCTGCGGTCGGCTCGTCCATCAGGATCACGCGGGCGTTCCAGTAGATCGCCCGGCCAATCGCCACCGCCTGCCGCTGCCCGCCCGAGAACCGGCCGACCGGGGCTTGGAGGCGGTCCACGTGGAAGTCGAGCCGGGCCATGGTTTCCTTGGCGGCGGCGGCCATGGCCTTGCGGTCGAGCACCGGCAGGACGCCGAGCACGCGCCGCATCGGCTCGCGGCCAAGAAAGATGTTGGCGCCGATGGACAGGTTGTCGGCCAGCGCGAGGTCTTGATAGATCGTCTCGATCCCGGCACGGCGGGCGGCCTCCGGCGTCGCGAAATGGACCGGCTTGCCGTCGAGCCGGATTTCGCCGCCATCAGCCGGGTAAACGCCGGAGATGATCTTGGTCAGGGTCGATTTGCCGGCACCGTTGTCGCCCGCGAGCGCCACCACGTCGCCGGGGTGAAGCTGCAAGGAAACGCCCTTGAGGGCTTCCACGCCGCCGAAACGCTTGGACACGGCGCGGATGTCCAGGATCGGCTGGCCGGGTACGTCCATCAGCCGTCCCCGCCGAGGCGGCGCTGCGTTTGATCCACCAGCACCGAGATGATGATGACCACGCCCACCGCGACGAACTGCCAGAACGGCTCCACGTCGATAAAGACAAGCCCGTACTGGATCACCGCGATCACCAGCGATCCCGCCACCGTCCCGAAGATGGTGCCCGAGCCGCCGAACAGGCTGGCGCCTCCGATCACCACGGCGGCAATGGAGTCGAGCAGCAGCGGCTCCCCCGCCTGTGCCGCGCCGGCCGTGAAGCGCGCGGTGTAGAGCACGCCGCCCAGCCCGGCGCAGAGCGCCGACAGCAGATAAAGCCTGCGGGTATGCCGGCCGACCCCGATGCCGGCACGCAGCGCCGCCTGCTCGCTCGCGCCCACCGCGTAGGTGTGCTGGCCGAAGCGCGTTTGGCTCAGCATGTAGTGCATGAGCAGCACGAACACCGCCGCGATGACCACCACCACGGGGAACCCGGCGACGCGCGCGTTGCCGAGCGCCGCGAACCAGCCGTTGGCGACCGGCACAGTGGTGCCGGCGGCGAGCAAAAAGGCCGCCCCGCGGGCGACGCCGTACATGCCGAGCGTGCCGATGAAGGGCGGCACCTTGAGCCGGGAAATCAGGGCGCCGTTGACCAGGCCGGGCACCAGCGAGACCAGCAGCCCGGCCGCGATGCCGGCCAGCATGGCGGGGAACTCCGGCACCACGCTGGCCGCGAGGTTCGCGCCCTGGGCGGCGACCACGGCCGACAGCCCCATGATGAAGCCCACCGACAGGTCGATGCCGCCGGCGATGATCACGAAGGTCTCGCCGAGGGCCAGCAGCAACGGCGCCACCGCGAACACCGCGATGGACTGCGCGTTGTGCGCCGACAAGACGAAGCTCGCCCCGTAGCTGATCCTGGCCCAGGATTCGAACACGGCCAGCAGCAGCAGGAGGAACAGCCACGCGCGCATCCCGGCGATGGAGGCGAGCCAACGCGACGGGCTGCGGCCCGAGGTTTGGGGTGTGAGCACCTGGACAGGGGTGTGGCCGGACATCGACCGTCCCGGTCAGGCGGCGCGGGCCGGCCGGCGGGTCATCGCTGGTAGACGAACTTCATCACGTCGGGGTTGTCGATGTTGGACTTGTCCATCTCGGTGAAGCCCGTGCCGATCTTGGTCGGGATCGACTGGCCGGTCAGGTGCGCAAACGCCGTGATCACGCCGTAATAGCCGATCTCGGCCGGGTGCTGGGCGATGGCGCCATCGATCAGGCCGGACTTGATGTTGCCCACCACCGTGGCCGGCGCGTCGAACGCGATGACCTTGATCTTGCCGCTTTGCCCGGCCTGCTGCACGCCGTTCGCGACGCCGATGGCTGAGAACAGGTTGGCGCCGAACACGCCCGCCAGGTCGGGGTTCCGGGTATAGACGGACTGCAGCTGGGAGGCGGCCTTGTTGGCGTCGTCGTCGTTGAACTGGGTTTGCAGCACCTGGACGCCGGGGTGGCTCTTCATCTCCTCCTTGAAGCCCTCTTCGCGCTGGTCGGTGGTCGATACGCCGGGCTTCACGTTGGACACGTAAACCTTGCCCTTGTCGCCTATCGCCTTGGCCAGCGCCTGGGCCGCCATCTTGCCGCCGAGCACGTTGTCGGACGCGATGTAGGACAAGGGAAAGTCCGCCTCGCCGGCACCCGTCCGGTAGTTGCCGGTGCCGATGAACGTGTCCACGGTGATCACCGGGATGCCGGCGTCGGCGGCCTTTTTAAGCGGTTGGACCAGTTGGGTCTTGTCGGTGGGCGCAATCAGGATCGCATCGGGCTTGCGGGCGATCACGGCGTCGAGCACCGGGGTCTGCTGCACGGGGTTGAACTCGGGCGCGCCCTGGAAGACGAGGTCGGCGCCCACCACCTTGGCGGCCGCTTCCGCGCCCTTGCGCATGGTGACGTAGAACGCGTCGGTGGTCAGGCCGGGGATCAGCGCAATCGTGTACTTCTTGCCCGGCGCCTGGGCCTGGGCGCTGCCAAGCAGCGCCCCCACGCCGACCGCGATGGCGGCCAATGCCATGACCATTCGTTTCAATGTTTCCTCCCGAGGCGTGTCTGCCGAAAGCGCGGCGCCGCCGTTTGCATGTTCCTTTTACCAGGCAGGAACGGTAGGGTCGGCCCGGGTTCGGGTCAATCTTGGCCTTTACCCGCGACAGGCTTTCGCCTACTGCCGGGCCGCGGAACATGGTCGGGCCTTGGTCGGATTGGCTTGCAGTGCCTGACGCAGTTGCTGAAGGGGTGAATCGCCATGCCTGACCTGTTCAGCCCCTTCACGCTGAAAGGCGTGACCTTGCGCAACCGCATCGCCATGTCGCCGATGACGCAGTACCGCTCGACCGACGGCAAGATGGGCGACTTCCACGTCATGCTGATGGGGTCGCGCGCCGCGGGCGGCTTCGGCCTGGTGTTCCCGGAGCAGATCGCCATCACGCCGGACGGCCGCACCGGCGTACACTGCGCCGGCATCTACGACGACGCGCAGATCGAGGGCCTGTCGCGCGTCACGCGGATCATCAAGGACATGGGCGCGGTGCCCGCGATCCAGCTCGGCCACACCGGGCGCAAGGGGAGCGAGCAGCGGCCCTGGGAAGGCAAGCGGCAGATCGCGCCCGACCACCCCGACGGCTGGCAGGTGCGCGGCCCGTCGCCCATCGCCTATGGCGGGCGCTACACCTTCCCCGTGCAGGAACTGTCGGTGGAGGAGATCGCCGGGCTGCACCGCGCCTATGCCGGCGCGGCGAAGCGGGCGTTGGCCGCCGGGTTCGAATGGCTGGAGATGCACTTTGCCCATGGCTACCTGGGCGCCAGCTTCTTCTCGCCGCTGGCCAACCAGCGCACCGACGAGTACGGCGGCAGCCTGGACAACCGGCTGCGCTTCCACCGCGAGGTGCTGGACGCCGTGCGCGCCGTTTGGCCGGAGCGGCTGCCATTGACCATGCGGCTGGGGTCCGACGATTTCAACGAGCGCGGCGTGCGGTTCGACGACGCCATTTACGCGGTGGGGATGATGAAGGCGCACGGCCTCGACCTGGCTGACCTCAGCCTCGGCATGAACACCGACGCGACCGAGGACCTGCCGTTCGACCGGGCGGCGTTCATGGTGGAGCGCGGCGCCCGGGTGCGGCGCGAGGTCGGCATCCCCGTGGGCGTGAGCTGGAACCTCGGCCTGCCCGCGGTGGCGGACCGCGTGATCCGGGAAGAGCTGATCGACCTGGTGCTGCTGGGCCGCCCGGCGCTGGCCAACCCGCACTGGCCGGTCTGGGCCGCGCGCGAGCTGGCGCACAACGATCCGTTCGAGCTGCTGCCGCAGGACTGGTCGTGGTGGCTGCGCAACCGGCCGGGGTCGGAGGGATCGCACGGGCTGCCGGAGGCCGGGCGGCGTGCGGGCGCCGGGCCGGGGTGATGGCCTGAACCGCCGTGGCCTTTTGCAGGCCGCCCGCCAGCAGCCCCAAGCGGCCTTCGGGACGGTTTGCGCAAAAGTATGTGCCGCGCGGCATGATCTGACCGATACGGTCCAAGCAGGACCCTGGTAGGTGCGGCACGGATCGGCGAAAGGGTGCGCTCCTCACAATCGCGGATCGACCGGCTCGCTTTCCAGGGCCAGCACCCCGAACACGCATTCATGCACCCGGCGCAGCGGCTCGCCCGCGACGAAGCGGTGCAGCGCTTCCAGACCCAGGGCGAACTCGCGCAGTGCCAGGCCGCGCTTCGCGCCGAGCGCGCGCTCGCGCAGCCGGTCCAACTGATCGGGTAGGGTATACTCCGGCCCGTAGATCAGCCGCAGGTACTCGCGCCCGCGGACCTTGAGCGCCGGCTGCACCAGGCCCTTTGGCCCTCGCGCCACGAAGCCGGCGGGCTTCACGACCACGCCCTCGCCGCCCCCTTCCGTCAGCACGTCCCACCAGGCGACAGCGTCCGTCACCGCTGCTGCGTCGGCAAAATCGACTTCCCGCCAAGCCGTCGCCAGCAGCACGGCGGGGTCGTGCGCGCAGACCGCGGCGAGGCTCCGCATATGCCAGGCATGGTCGCGGTTGTCGTGTACCGCGCCTTCGGTCGCGAGCAGATGAAACGGCGCGAGCTTCAGGTCCTCCAGCCCATGCACCGGCCAGGCGTAGCGGCGCC
>CALMAB010000156.1 GCA_937858325.1 uncultured Acetobacteraceae bacterium | reverse complement strand
GTCCTGTGCCTGTCCGGGCGCGGCCCGCTGGACGAGGCGGCCTCGGCGATGCTGGCGCAGCTCTTGGGCAAGCACGGCATGGGCGCCCGCCTCACGCCCTACGAGGCGGCGTCGCGCGAACGGGTGGACATGCTGGACGTGGACGGCGTGGCGATGGTGTGCGTCTCCTACCTCGACATCACCGGCACGCCGGCGCACCTGCGCTACCTGATGCAGCGGCTGCGGCGGAAGCTGCCGAAGGGCACGCCGATCCTGGTCGGCCTGTGGCCTGGCGAGGACGCGGCGCTGACCGACCGGATGGTGCAAACGGAGATCGGGGCGGACTATTTTACAGGTTCGCTCCGCGATACGGTGGATGTTTGCTTGAAGGTGGCGCGGGGCGGGGCTTGAGTCGGCTTGCGCACGGGCGTTGGGGGTGGCGCATTACAATCATCCGCGTCGTGCCCACGCTGATTGCACGGGAACGACAGGTGATGGCTGGCCGGGGCGGGCAGGTAGACGACGGGGTTCCTTCGAACCGGCCAACGATTGCTCAAAACCCGGTTCATCCCATTTTGCCAGGCAACGACTCCGAGCAGGGTTTCGACGTGTCCGAACCAAGCGCCTGCACGGACTTTCTTGCCAGCCCCGTTCCACCCTGCTGACCACCTCACGCCTGCTCCTGCGCCCGCCACGCCCAGTAATGCAGCCTCACTCGCGACGGCCGAACCACGCGATGTCGGGAATGTTCGGCGTGTGGCCCAGGCTGAGCCACTCGCGACGAATCCGGGTCACCACGTTGACGGGAACTTGGTCGTCCCAAGCCTTGTATCCTCCGGGCCTGTAAGGCGGATCACCCGCGACCAGACCTTCTTCCAGAAGATCCCTGACGATCATCAGGCTTTCTTCCCTGGCCGTCTCGCCTGTTCCGACAAGCTCCTCAACCTCCTTCGCGATCTCCCAAAGCCCAACCAAGTCGTTTCCTGATTCGGCGCGGAACTCTTCGACCAGGCTGCGGCGCTCGCGGTCCGTCAAAGTCCTCATCAGCCGCTCTCCCCAGGAAATTTCAACTTTCGGGTTTTCAAGCCGGGCACGTTCACGTCGATGGCGGGAGGACCGCTTTTCGATCTCGGCCTGTAGCTGATGACGCTCCCATCGGGCAGCCTGATCACCTTGCCGATGTGGCCGGGGCGGGTGATATCCGTTCCGCCCTTTGTCAAGCGGTCGAACAACTCGCGGGCCTCATTCTCGCCGCCTGGCAGCACGCGGACGCCGGAGTTTTCTCCAAGCTCTCCAACGTTCTGCCCGCCAGGCTTGAGCACGTCGAGCGGCGTCTCGCCTTCCTTTGGCGGCGGCAGCGGCACCGCAGCCTCGACGACGTGCGGCATCTCGGGCACCGGAGTGGCCGCCGGCTCCGGCATCGCCCGTTTTGCCGCCTCTTCCTGCTGCTGACGGAGGTAAAGGGTAATCGCGCCCAGCAAGAGGGCGGCCCCGGCCGCCCGAGGCAGGTCCATGCCGTCGGCGCTGACCTGGACGATCCCCGAGTCCGCAGGCGCATCCTTCGCCGCCGGCTTCTCCTCGCCCCGCAGCGCCGCCGCCATCTGCGCGCCCACTGCCCGGGCCACCTCCTCGCCCATGCCCGCCGCTACGGGCGCCAGGAACGGGCGGGCCGGCATGTGCGCCGTGCCCAGCTCCTGGGGCACGGCTGCCGGGTCGCTGCTGCCGACCGCAGCTTGCAGCCCGTCCGCCGTCGCGCCCACACTGTTCCGCAGCGCGCCGCTCTGCAGCCAAGGCTCGTCGTGCCCGGCAGTACCCGGCGGCTCCGACAAGCTGTCCCGCACTCGTTCCGCCATGCGTTGCGCCTGCTCAGTCAGCGCCTGCGCCATCACCTCTTCGGGGCGCAGGCGTTCGAGGCGCTCCCGAAGCTCGTTCAGTCCTGTGATCCTCAAAGCCATCTGACGCTTGCCTCCTCATAAGCAAACGCTCTCCATTTGTTCGAAACAACATACAAGCAGAAAGGAACCTAGTGGTTTGGAGTGGCGGCAGCATTCGTGCGATCCCAGCGGCCCCTGATCTCGCCCCCTTTTTGTCATTGCGAGCCGCCTTTGCGGCGTGGAACTCCAGGGGCCGCCAGCACGGCGGCCGGCTTCCGGCTTGCCGCATCGCTACGCTCTTTGCAATGACATGGAAACGACGGAAGC
>CALMAB010000155.1 GCA_937858325.1 uncultured Acetobacteraceae bacterium | reverse complement strand
CCCCGCCAACGCGCGGCTCGTTGCGCCGGAAGCTGCGGCCGCGGCCGGCGCGTCGGTCGAGGCGCTGATGCGGACGCTGGCGTCCGAACGCAACACCGCCGTCCACCGCGGCGGCCCGACCATCGAGGACCTGGTGCGGGCCGAAATCCGCCCGTTGCTGAAGGATTGGCTCGACAACCACCTGCCGTCCCTGGTTGAACGCTTGGTGCAGGCCGAGATCGAGCGCGTCGTCGGGCGCATGGCACCCTGAACGCCCGGCGGCTTTCCGGGGCCGCGCCGCCGGGCTAGAAGCGGAACCATGCTCAGCAAATCCTTCAATCCGGCCGAGGTCGAGCCGGCCCTTTACGCGGGCTGGGAAGCGGTCGGCGCGTTCGGCGCGGATGCCGCCGCCGCCCGTCCCTTCACGATCATGATCCCGCCGCCCAACGTCACCGGCAGCCTGCACATGGGCCACGCGTTGACGATGACCCTGCAAGACGTGCTGATCCGCTGGCGCCGCATGCAGGGCCGCGACGCGCTGTGGCAGCCCGGCACGGACCACGCCGGCATCGCCACCCAGATGGTCGTCGAGCGTCTGCTCGCAAGAACCAGCAACCAGACCCGGCAGGAGATCGGCCGGGAGGCGTTCCTGGAACGCGTTTGGCAGTGGAAGGCGTCCTCCGGCGGCGCCATCACCGAGCAGCTCCGCCGGCTCGGCGCGTCTCTCGACTGGGCGCGCGAGCGGTTCACCATGGACGAGGGCCTGTCCGACGCGGTGCGGGAGGTGTTCGTCACCCTGCACCGCGAGGGCCTGATCTACCGCGACCGCCGCCTGGTCAACTGGGACCCGAAGTTCCAGTCCGCCATTTCCGACCTGGAGGTGGAGGCGCGCGAGGTCCGCGGCAGCCTGTGGCACGTCCGCTACCCCATCGAGGGCACGGACGAGTTCATCACCGTCGCCACCACGCGGCCGGAAACCATGCTGGGCGACACTGCCGTCGCCGTGCACCCGGACGACGAGCGGTATCGCCGCTTGGTCGGGCGCCACGCCATCCTGCCGCTCACCGGGCGGCGCATCCCCGTGGTGGCCGACAGCTACTCCGATCCGGAAAAGGGCACCGGCGCGGTGAAGATCACCCCGGCGCACGACTTCAACGACTTCGCCGTGGGCCAGCGGCACGGGTTGCCGATGCCGTCCGTGCTGGACCGCGAGGGCCGGGTCACACTGGCGGATCTCGACCTGCCGCCCACCGCGGACTTCGTACGCAGCCTCGCCGGGCAGGACCGGGTGGAAGCGCGGAAGGCCATCGTCGCGGAGCTGGAGCGGCTGGGCCTGCTGGACCGCATCGAGCCGCACACCCATCAGGTTCCGCACGGCGACCGCTCCGGCGTGCCCATCGAGCCGTTGCTGACGACGCAATGGTACTGCAACGCCGCCGAGCTGGCCCGCCCGGCCATCGCCGCCGTGGAGGCGGGCGACACGGCCTTCGTGCCCCGGCAATGGGAGAACACGTTCTTTGCCTGGATGCGCGACATCCAGCCTTGGTGCATCAGCCGCCAGCTTTGGTGGGGCCACCGCATCCCCGCCTGGTACGGCCCGGACGGCCATGTGTTCGTGGAGAGGACGGAGGCAGAGGCGCAGGCCGCCGCCCGTGCCCATTACGGCCGGGACGAGCCGCTGGAGCGCGATCCCGACGTGCTCGACACCTGGTTCAGCTCGGCGCTGTGGCCGTTCTCCACCCTCGGCTGGCCACAGGACACGCCGGAGCTGGCGCGCTATTACCCCGGCGACGTGCTGGTCACGGGCCACGACATCATCTTCTTCTGGGTGGCCCGGATGATGATGATGGGCCTGCACTTCCGGAAGCGGGTGCCGTTCCGCACGGTCTATATCCACGGCCTGGTGCGCGACGAGCGCGGGCAGAAGATGTCGAAGTCCAAGGGCAACGTCATCGACCCGCTCGATCTGATCGACACCTACGGCACGGACGCGCTGCGCTTCACCGTTTGCGCGCTGACCGGGCCGGGGCGCGACATCAAGCTCGGCGCCGCGGGCGTCGAGGGCAACCGCCGCTTCGTCACCAAGCTGTGGAACGCCGCCCGGTTCTGCGAGATGAACGGCATCGTGCCCGCCCCGGATTTCGACCCGGCCGCCGCGCGCTCGCCGCTGTGCCGCTGGCTGCTGGACGCGGCCAACCGGATGGTGACGGAGGCCGACGCGGCGCTTGAGGCATTCCGCTTCGACGACTATGCCGCCGCGGCGTACCGCTTCACCTGGCACAGCTTCTGCGATTGGTTCCTTGAGTTCGCCAAGCCCGTGCTGGGCACGGCCGGGCCGGACGCCGCCGAGTTGCGCGCCACCGCCGCGCACGTGCTGGGCGTGATCCTCCGCGTGCTGCACCCGGCCATGCCGTTCGTGACCGAGCATCTTTGGGACGAGATGGGCTACGGCGCGCCGTGCAGCCTGATCCGCGCGCCCTGGCCGCAGCCCGGGCCGGTTGCCGACCCCGGCGCGGTGCGCGAGGAGCTTGATTGGGTGGTGCGGCTGATCGGCGCGGTCCGCGGCGTGCGGTCCGAAATGCAGATCGCGCCCGCGGTGCTCACGCCGATCCTGCTGCGCGACGCGACGCCGGAAACGACAGGGCGTGCGGCGCGCTGGGCGGAGAGCATCCACCGCATGGCGCGGGCCTCCTCGGTCGAGCCGCTGGACGGCCCGCTGCCGCCGGGCAGCGCGCAGATCGTGGTGGACGAGGCGACCGTGGTGCTGCCGCTGGCCGGCGTGATCGACCTGGGCGCCGAGCGCGCCCGGCTGTTCAAGGAGCGCGCCAAGGCGCTGGCGGAGGCCGAGAAGGTCCTGCGCAAATTGGGCAACGCCGAGTTCGTTGCCAAGGCGCGGCCGGAGGTCGTGGAAGAGAACCGCAGCCGGTTGGCCGCTTTCCAGGACGACGCCGCGCGGATCGAGGCCGCCATCTCCCGCATTGCGTCGTAGCGAACCCACGGAGAACACCATGCTGAAGAAGCGTTGGGACAAGTCCCGCCTGCCGTCGCGCCACGTGACGGAAGGGCCTGGCCGCGCGCCGCACCGCAGCTACTACTACGCGATGGGCTTGACGGAGGACGAGATCAACCAGCCCTTCGTCGGCGTCGCCACCTGCTGGAACGAGGCGGCGCCCTGCAACATCTCGCTGAACCGCCAGGCGCAGTCCGTGAAGCGCGGCGTGGCCGAGGCCGGCGCGACCCCGCGCGAGTTCACCACCATCACGGTGACGGACGGCATCGCCATGGGCCACCAGGGCATGAAGTCCTCCCTGGTGTCGCGCGAGGTCATCGCCGACAGCGTGGAGCTGACGGTGCGGGGCCATTGCTACGACGCGTTGGTGGGCCTGGCCGGCTGCGACAAGTCGCTGCCCGGCATGATGATGGCGATGCTGCGGCTGAACGTGCCGAGCGTGTTCATGTATGGCGGCTCCATCCTGCCCGGCCGCTTCAGGGACCGCGACGTAACGGTGGTGGATGTGTTCGAGGCGGTAGGCCAGCACGCCGCCGGACGCATGTCCGACAGCGATCTGCACGAATTGGAATGCGTCGCCTGTCCTTCCGCCGGTGCGTGCGGCGGGCAGTTCACCGCGAACACGATGGCGATGGTCAGCGAGGCCATGGGGCTGGCCTTGCCGGGTTCGGCCGGATCGCCGGCACCATACGAGGACCGCGACCGCTGGGCCGTGGAGTCGGGCCGAGCCGTGGTCAGGCTGATCGAGAGCGGGCTGCGTCCGCGGGACATCGTGACGCGAAAGGCGTTGGAGAACGCGGCGGTGGTCGTCGGGGCGACAGGCGGCTCCACCAACGCCGGACTGCACCTGCCGGCCCTGGCGCACGAGGCGGGCCTCTCCTTCACGATGGAGGACGTGGTCAGCATCATGCGCCGCACGCCGTACATCGCCGACCTGAAGCCAGGCGGCAAGTACGTGGCGCTGGACGTGCACCGGATCGGCGGCATCCCGGTGATCCTCAAGGCGCTGATGGATGGCGGCCTGCTGCACGGGGACTGCATCACCGTGACCGGCAAGACGCTGGCGGAGAACCTCGCCGACGTGGCGTTCCCGACTGATCAGGACGTGGTTTACCCGGTGTCCCGCCCGATCAGCGCCACCGGCGGCGTGGTCGGCCTGCGCGGCAACCTGGCGCCCGAAGGCGCCATCGTGAAGATCGCCGGCATGGAAAAGCTGCAATTCGAGGGCACTGCGCTGTGCTTCGACAGCGAGGAGGAAGCGTTCCAGGCCGTGCAGGACCGCGCCTACAAGGCCGGCGACGTGATCGTGGTGCGCTACGAGGGGCCGAAAGGCGGACCCGGGATGCGGGAAATGCTCTCGACCACCAGCGCCATCTACGGCCAGGGCATGGGCGACCAGGTGGCATTGATCACCGATGGGCGCTTTTCCGGGGCGACCCGCGGCTTCTGCGTCGGCCATGTCGGGCCGGAGGCCGCCTTGGGCGGTCCCATCGCGCTGCTCCGCAACGGCGACCGCATCCGGCTCGACGCGGCGGCGGGCACGATCGACGTGCTGCTGTCGGACGCAGAACTGGCGGAGCGGCGCACTGCCTGGACGCCGCGCCGGACTGACTACAACAGCGGCGCGATCTGGAAGTTCGCCCAAACCGTTGGCCCCGCGCACCTGGGGGCCGTCACCAACCCCGGCGGCGCCGCGGAAACGCACTGCTACGCCGACATATGACTGAACCGGCCCGCTTGCCCTGCTTGGGCGAGCGGGCTACACCTGCCGCCGTGCTGTCGTCCTTGTCCCTGCAGATGTTGGCCCGTGCGCTTCGTTCCGCGTTGCGCTACACTGTGCGCCTGCTCGGCTTCGCGCTTCTCCTTCGACTTATCCGCCCCTAGGCGCTTCGCCGGGCTGATCTGTGCCGGCATCGCTTAGGGGAACCGCCCTGAGAGCCCGTCCGCACACGCATTTTGAGGACCCCACCCGTGGCCATCAACCATCCCAGCTTCGGCGCCATGCCGGACAACCGCGTCATCATCTTCGACACCACGCTGCGCGACGGCGAGCAGTCGCCGGGCTTCTCCATGAACCTGGCTGAGAAGCTCCGCATGGCGGAGGCGTTGGCCGAGCTGGGCGTGGATGTCATGGAGGCCGGCTTTCCCATCGCCTCGCCCGGCGATTTCGAGAGCGTGCAGGAGATCGCCCGCACGGTGCGCGGCCCGGTGATCTGCGGCCTGGCCCGCACCGGGCAGGCCGACATCCTGCGCGCCGCCGAGGCGCTGCTCCCCGCCGAGCGCAAGCGCATCCACGTTTTCCTTAGCACCAGCCCGCTGCACATGAAGTACAAGCTGCGCATGGAGCCGGACGCGGTGCTGGAACTCGCCATCGCCTCCGTGACGCTGGCCCGGCAGCACGCGGACGACGTGGAATGGTCGGCGGAGGACGGCAGCCGCACCGAGCCGGACTTCCTGTGCCGCTGCGTGGAGGCCGCGATCAAGGCCGGCGCCACGACGATCAACATTCCGGACACCGTGGGCTACTCGGTGCCGGAGGACATGACCCGCATTTTCAGCATGTTGCTGGAGCGCGTTCCCGGGGCGAACAAAGTGGTGCTGTCCACGCACAACCACAACGACCTGGGCCTTGCGGTGGCCAACACGCTCGCCGCGCTGCGCGCCGGGGTGCGCCAGGTGGAGTGCACGATCAACGGCATCGGGGAGCGTGCGGGCAATGCGGCGCTGGAAGAGGCGGTGATGGCCATCCGCACCCGCCCGGACGCGGTGCCCTACCAGACTGGCGTCGAGACCAAGAACATCCTCCGGGTGTCAAAGCTGCTCTCGACCATCACCGGGTTCGACGTGCAGCCGAACAAGGCCATCGTCGGGCGCAACGCCTTTGCCCATGAAAGCGGCATCCACCAGGATGGCGTGCTGAAGAACGCCGCCACGTATGAGATTATGACCCCGGAAAGCGTGGGCTGGACCAAGAGCACGCTGGTGATGGGCAAGCACTCCGGCCGGGCGGCATTCCGGGACAAGTTGCAGGCCATGGGCTACGGGACGCTTGGCGACAACAAGCTGAACGACGCGTTCCGCCGGTTCAAGGACTTGGCTGACCGCAAGAAGGTCGTTTACGACGAGGACATCGTGGCGCTCGTCGATGACGAGGTCGGCCGGGACCACGAGCGGGTGCGGTTCGTGGCGCTGGACGTGCGGGCGGGGTCGCGCGGCCCACAGCGTGCGGAGCTGGAATTGGAGATCGACGGCACGGTCCTCCATGCCGAGGCGACCGGCGACGGCCCGGTGGACGCGACGTTCAACGCGATCCGCACCGTGTTTCCGCACGACGCCAAGCTGGTGCTGTTCTCAGTCGGCGCGGTAACGGAAGGAACAGATGCCCAGGCCAAGACGACCGTGCGGCTGGAGGAAGGCGGTAAGATGGTGGATGGGCAGGGCGCCGATACCGATACCATCGTCGCCTCGGCCCGCGCCTACATCCACGCCCTGAACAAGTTGCTGGTCAAGCGCGCCCGGACCGAACCGGCCGCGCTCTCCGCATGATCCGGCGGCGTGGCAGTCGCCGGCCCGGCAATTTCGGGCCGGCGATTGCCCAAACGCCGCGGCCCTAGTAGCCGTAGGGCTGCGGTTGGTAGTACCCCGGCGCCGGGTAATAGGCCGGCTGTTGGTAGCGTGGTTCCTCCTGGTAGTACGGCTGTTGCCGAGTCGGGGTCGTCGCGGCGCCGCCGAGCGCCCCGGCGCCGCCGCCAACCAGTGCCCCGATCGCCGCACCCCGTCCGCCGCCGGCAAGGCTTCCTATCGCGGCCCCGGTGCCGGCGGCGGACGGGG
>CALMAB010000154.1 GCA_937858325.1 uncultured Acetobacteraceae bacterium | reverse complement strand
ACTTTTGCAATAGACGGCCGGTGGCAACATTCATGCGGATTTTTACGGTAAGAGCTGGGTCGGGGTGCCTCAACCGCTACATTCCGTGTTGAAGGAGAACTTTACGACCGTGTAAAGATTATCGGTGCGCTGCTCGGCCGCTCCTACGCAGCTTGGGATCGGCGCGGAATTCAAATCAAGAAGATGCCAAACCTAGCAACGGGAAAATGCGCGTGGAGATAACAGCATACGCCGCGATGACAGCGGTGGACAGATACAAGGAAGACGGCCGCCCCCAAATCGAGGCGCGGCTGCTGACAAAGGCCCGCGATGCCGCCGATGCTGCCTCAGCGATTGACTATGTCGCCGCGATGAACCCTGTGCTCGCGGGCATCGCCGCGAGCTTCAGGACGGCGCGCCACTTTCCGAAATCCGACCCCAAGGCGCCCCGCAAGTCGGAGGATTACGCCATTGCTTCGCAGCTAGTAAACGACCATGGGCGCGGCTTGGCAACCGTGGCGGGCACGGTCCACGCCGTAGACTTCATCGCCAAAGAACTGCAGGCTGCACGGCGCGCGAACGGCAAGCCCTATACCACAGCGAGGAAGAACGGCGGCGGCGTCCTGCCGCTGAGCGCGGTCAGCAAATGGGTCTGGTTCGTCTCGCCCGACGTCGCGGTGATCTACGACGACCTGGGACGCACCTCCATGCAATTCCTCGGCTATCACATGCCCGAGGGGGACTACGCTCTCTATTGCTGCGTGTTCCAGCACCTGCTCCGCGTGCACGTCAGCAAGTTGCTGGAGGCGGGCGACTGCCTTGTCGGACTGCTCGCGCAACACGACTGTCCGCTGTCGCAGCGCACCGCGACGCGCAAAGTGCTCGACCTGATTCTGGTCGGGAACGCGAAGCCCATTGGCAAGGTGCCTGAAGGTGCGCCGCTCGAAGACGCAGACCTATTCCCAATAGGTTTGTAGATATTGCCGCTCGCACTCTATGGCAGCCATGCTCGCCGTCATCGCCGGTTCTGGCTCACACTCTCTGACAATGACGGTGCGCTGACGCCCTGGGATTGGGATCGCCACCGAACCGGGGCAGTCCCACCGGCGACCTGCTCCAGGTCAGCGGACAATCTAGAAACTGCGCGCGGCTCACCCCCCTTCCCCGTTTGACCAGCAACACGGCATGTTTCCAGTCGAGGTCACGACACAAGATCTATGGCCTGTTAGCGCCTGAACTTTTCACCGTTCCCTGCATTGTCCTGTTGTCACGCTGCGCCTGATACCACCCCTGATTGACCACGACTCTTGGGGATTGCCTAACGCGCGTCGGTTCTGATTCAAAAATGGCGAACTGAGGAGCTTTGCTATGCCGCTCCCGCTTCGAGCGAAATTTGACGCCGGCCTTCGTGCGGCGGCCCGCGACAGCAAGAATGCCGGGCAGACCCGCCAGCTGTTGGCGTTGGCCGCGATCTGCGACGGTGCCACGCGCACCGAGGCGGTCAGTATCGGCGGCGTCACGCTGTAGATCGTGCGCGACTGGGTGATGAAGCTGAATGCGCATGGCCCTGCTGGGCGGATCGACCGCAAGGCGCCCGGCCAGCCGCGTCGTCTTGATGACACGCACCGTGCGGCGCTGGTGACGGCGGTCGAGAGTGGGCCGATCCCGGCCGTGCATGGCGTGGTGCGCTGGCGGGTGGTCGACCTGCGCCAGTGGCTGTATGACGAATTCGAGGTGAGCGTGTCCGAGCAGACGCTGAGCCGCGAACTGCGCAAGCTCGGGTATCGCAAGCTGTCCGCCCGGCCGCGCCACCATTCCCAGGCGGAAGGCGCGATCGAGGTTTTTAAAAAAGCTTTCCCGCGCGCCTGGACGAGATCGCGCGCGAGCAGGACGTCGATCCCAGCGACATAGAGATCTGGTTCGGCGACGAGGCCGGGATCGGCCAGAAGAACAGGACCACCCGCCGCTGGGCCAAGAAAGGCTCCCGCCCATCCGCGCCGCACGACCAGCGCACGGCATCGACCTACATCTTCGGCGCTGTCTGCCCGCAGGACGGCAAGGCAGCCGGGCTGATCCTGCCGTGGTGCAACATCGAGGCGATGGAGCTGCACCTGACCGCGATCTCCACCAAGGTCGCGCCGGGCCGGCACGCGGCGTTGCTGCTGGATCAGGCCGGCTGGCACGTGTCGGACCGGCTCGCCGTGCCGTCCAACATCACCATCGTGCCGCTGCCAGCAAAGTGTCCGGAGCTGAACCCGCAGGAGAATGTCTGGGGGTTCATGCGAGACAACTGGCTCTCAAACCGGGTGTTCACCTGCTACAACAACATCGTCGATCATTGCGCCGACGCCTGGAACAGGCTTGAGGCCCAGCCATGGCGCATCATGACCCTGGGGCTGCGGGACTGGGCGCATGGGTTCTGATCACCGAGGGTTGGTATTAGAGGCTGTTGAGCAATTTTATTGCGCGCTGCTCGTTGCCGGAAGTGTGGCTCAGACTTGCGGCGGTCGCCACCTCGGCAGGATGAGCACGCAGCCTTACCCGTCCGACCTGACCGATGCAGAATGGGCCATCCTCGAACCGCTTGTCACGCCAGGCAAGCAGGCCGGCCACCCGCAGATGCTGGAGCTCCGCCGCATTGTGGATGCGGTCTTGTATCTGCTGCGCACCGGCTGCCAGTGGCGGGCGCTGCCGCACGAGTTCCCGCCCTGGCCCACGGTGTTCTACCACTATGCCAAGTGGCACACCCAGGGCACCTGGGAGCGAGTCAATGCCAACCTGCGCGAGCGTCAGCGCTTGGCTGACGGCCGTACACCCCAGCCCACGGCGGCGATCATCGACAGCCAGTCCGTTCGCACGACCGAGGCGGGCGGGCCGCGCGGCTATGACGGCGGCAAGAAGGTGTCCGGTCGCAAACGGCATATCCTTGTGGACACGCAAGGCAACCTGCTCAAGGCCCGCGTGCACCCGGCGGACATCCATGACCGCAGCGCCGCCGAACTGCTGCTTGCAGGCCTGAACATGGAGTTCCCGCGCATCGCCCTTGTCTGGGCCGATAGCGCCTACCAGGGGCTGAAACCCTGGCTCGCCGCGACGCTGGGCTGGATGCTGACGATCAGCAAGCACTGGTGGACGGGCCTGCGCGGCGTGTGGGTGGCGCCTGGCCAGCAGCCGCCCGAAATCCCGCGCGGTTTTCATGTACTCAAGAGGAGATGGGTCGTTGTTTGATCGCGACCTTGCTTGTCAACTCCTTTCCCGTCTGCCCTTTCTGGCTACCGCATCGTCGCCGCCGGATCGTGGTTGTTTCCGCGGTCGGCCCTGCTGACCGCCGCACCATGCGCCTCGAAACGAGGCCCCTCCATGTGGAACGCGCGGTCCGGTTGTCCGGCCGCAAGACCCACCGCGGGGTGGCCTGCGTCGCGTCCCGACGGGGACGCCTGCGTCCGCCCTGGCTCGGCGGAACCGGTGGAGGCTGGCCCGCTCAGGCCGCTGCGGGAGCGACGGCGGCGGCGTTTGGCCAGGCCTGGAACGAATTGTTCTCCTTCCACATGGCGTGCAGCACGACGCCGATCTTGCGCGCGACGGCCACGGCCGCCCGCTTGAACCCGAGGCGCTGGACCAGCCCAAGCCCCCACGCCTTCAGCGCCGACATCCGCTGGACGCGAACCAGCAGGCAGGCCGCGGCCTCGAACAGGTAGCTGCGCAGCAGCTTGTCCCCGCGCTTGGACAC
>CALMAB010000153.1 GCA_937858325.1 uncultured Acetobacteraceae bacterium | reverse complement strand
CGGGGCTGGTGGATGATGGGGCTGTTCGGCCATGACCAGGCCTTTGTGCTGGACGGCGGCCTGCCGAAATGGCTGCGGGAAGGCCGCCCGGTCGAGGCTGGAACGCCAGCGTCGCCTGTGCTCACCACGTTCCAGGCGAGCTTTCGTGCGGCTCGGCTCCGCGGGATCGGCGACATGCTGGCCGGGACGGACGACTTGGTGCTGGACGCGCGCCTGGCCGGACGCTTCGCCGGCTCCGCCCCGGAGCCGCGGCCGGGCCTGCCCAGCGGGCATATCCCCGGCAGCCGCAACGTGCCGTCCGCAAGCCTGCTGCACCCGGACGGCACCATGCTCGACCCGGCGGCCCTGCGCGCCGCCTTTGCCGCGGTGGGCGCGGACAGCGCGCGCTCCGTCGTCACGAGCTGCGGCTCGGGGATCACCGCGACCATGCTGAGCCTCGGCCTGCTGCGCGCCGGCCTGCCGCAGGGCGCCGTGTATGACGGCTCCTGGACCGAATGGGCCGGGCGGCCCGACACCGTGAAAGAAACCGATTGATGCCCGACGACCAAGCCCCCCGCAGCCGTCCGCAGGCGCTGGCCACCCGGCTGTCCCATGCCGGGCGCGCCGGCACGCGAATACGCGGCTTCGTGAACCCGCCGCTGCTGCGCGGCTCCACCATGCTTTACCGGAGCTGCGAGGAGCGCCACGCCGCCGGCGCGACCCGACTGGACCAGGCGCCGAACTACGGCGTGATGGGCAACGCCACGCACCACGCGCTGGAGGACGTGATCGCGGAGATCGAGGGCGGCACGCGCTGCCAGATCGTCTCCTCCGGCCTCGCTGCGGTGACGACGCCGCTGCTGGCCTACCTGAAGTCCGGCGACCACTGCCTGGTGCCCGACAGCGTTTACGGCCCGACCCGGGCGTTCTGCGACGGCCTGCTGACCCGGCTGGGGATCGAGACGACCTATTACCGCGCCAACATCGACGCGGCGGGGATCGCGGCGCTGATGCGCCCGAACACCGCCGTGCTGTATCTCGAAAGCCCCGGCAGCCACACCTTCGAGGTGCAGGACGTGCCCGCCTTGGCGGAGGCCGCCCATGCGCGGGGCGCCAAGGTGCTGATGGACAACACCTGGGGCATCCACTTCTTCCAGCCGTTCCGGCACGGGGTGGACGTGTCGATCCAGGCGCTGACCAAGTACGTCGTCGGCCATTCGGACGTGCTGCTCGGCGGCGTGACCACGGCGGCCGACGAAGACTGGAAACGTGTGCGCCTGACGGCCCTGGCGCTGGGCCAGTATGCCAGCCCCGACGATTGCTGGCTGGCGCTCCGCGGCGTGCGGACCATGGGCGTGCGGCTGCAGCACCAGATGCGGTCCGGCTTGGCTGTCGCCGAGTGGTTCGCCGGGCGGCCGGAGGTGGCGGGGGTGCTGCACCCTGCCCTGCCCGGCGCCCCGGGCCATGACCTGTGGAAGCGCGACTTCACCGGCGCGTGCAGCCTGTTCGGCGTGGTGTTCAAGCCGGAATTCAGCGCCGCGGCAGCCTGCGCCATGGTGGACAGCCTGGAGCTGTTCGGCATCGGCGCAAGCTGGGGCGGCTTTGAAAGCCTGGTGCTGCCGACCACGGGCCACGTCGTCCGCACCGCTGGCGCGTGGGACTATGACGGCCCGTTGGTGCGGTTCCACATTGGGCTGGAGGACACGGCCGACCTGATCGCCGATCTTGACCGGGGCCTCGCCGTGCTGCGGGCGCATGCCGATTGATGGCGCTGCTGGACGACATCCGCTTTGACTCCGCGGGCCTCGTGGCGGCGGTGGCGCAGCAGCATGACACGGGCGAGGTGCTGATGCTGGCCTGGATGAACCGCGAGGCAGTGGCGGAAACGCTGGAAACCGGCCAGGTCTGCTATTGGAGCCGCAGCCGCGGCGCGCTGTGGCGCAAGGGCGAGACCTCCGGGCAAAGGCAGCGCCTGGTGGAGCTGCGGGTCGATTGCGACGGCGACGCCCTGCTGCTGCGGGTGGACCAGCACGGTGTCGCCTGCCACACCGGGCATCGGTCCTGCTTCTACCGGGCGGCGCAGGGCGACGCGTTGGTCGAAACCGCGGCGGTGTTGGTGGCGCCCGCGGACCTCTACGGCTGAACCGGCTCGGTCCGCAGGGCGGCATGGTTCCTGACAAGCCGCAATGCCGCTGATCTACCTTGTCGCTGGGGAGGCCAGCGGCGACGTGCTGGGTGCCCGCCTGATGGCCGCCATCCGCGCCCAGCGGCCCGGCGCGGAGTTCGCCGGCGTCGGTGGCCCCCGGATGGCCGAGCAGGGTTTCGGCAGCCTGTATCCCATGGCCGACCTTGCGGTGATGGGCATTGTTGAGATCCTGCCCCGCGTGCGCCTGCTGCGCCGCCGTTTGGGGGAAACGCTCGCCGACATCGAGCGCCTCAAGCCGGACGTCATCGTGACCATCGACAGCCCCGGCTTCACCCACCGCATCCTGGCCGCCGTGGCGAAGCTTGGCACCCCGCGCGTACACTACGTCGCGCCGCAGGTCTGGGCCTGGCGCGCGCATCGGGTGCGGCGCTACCCGGGCCTGTGGGACAAGCTGCTGTGCCTGCTGCCGTTCGAGCCGGCCTGGTTCGCGCAGCACAACCTTCCCGCCACCTTTGTCGGCCACCCCGTGCTGGAGTCCGGTGCCGGCGGGGGCGACGGCATCCGGTTCCGGCAGGCGCACGGCCTGGACCCAAGGCAGCCGGTCTTGATCCTGATGCCCGGCAGCCGCCGGTCGGAGGCGCCGCGCCTGCTCCCGGTGTTCGGCGCAACGCTGAAGCGCCTGATGCTGCACGAGCCGTCGCTGCGCCCGGTGCTCCCGGTCTCGCCCGCGGTCGCCGACGCCGTGCGCCGCGCCGCCGCGACCTGGCCGATCTCCCCGCTGATCGTGACGGAGCTGGCCGACAAGCATGACGCCTACGCCGCCGCCTCGGCCGCGCTCACCAAGTCCGGGACCTCGACGCTGGAACTGGCGCTGGCCGGGGTGCCGATGGCCGTCACCTACCGGGTGAACCCGATGTCCGCCGCCATGGCCCGGCGCATGATCCGCGTGCCCTTTGTGGCGATGCTTAACCTGCTGGCAGGCCGCGCCGTGGTGCCGGAGCTGCTGCAGCAGGACTGCACGGCCGAAACGCTGAACCGCCACGCGCTCGAGCTGCTGCGGGGCGGCGCCGCGGCCACGGCGCAGCGGGACGCCTTTCCCGGCATCCTGGACAGTTTGCGCCCCCCCGAGGGCACCCCCTCAGACGCCGCCGCCCGCGAAGTTCTGGACGTCATGGATCAGGCCGGACGCCACCGCCCGGCGGCGTGACGCTTCCATGCTCTCGGCCACGTCCAGCGCCGCCGACAATGCCCGGCGCCCGGCGGCGGCGTCCACCACCACCGGCGCGCCGTCCAAGCACGCGCTCACGAACGCCTCGTGCTCCGCCGCCATGGCATCGCCCTCGGTCCAAGTGACTTCCTCCCGCCGGAAGCCGCCGGTGCCGGGCAAGGGCAGGCCGCGCTCCCGGCCGATCATCACCAGCTTGCGCGCCACGAAGTCCGCCGAAAGGTAGCCCTCCTCGGAGAACAGCCGCATCTTCCGCTCGGTCTTGAGTGAGATGCGGCTCGCGGTGATCGTGGCGACGCAGCCGTTCTCGAACCGAACCCGGGCGTTGGCGATGTCCTCATGCGGGCTGGACACCGCGGCGCCCACCGCGTCCACGCTGCTGATCGGGCTGTCCACCAGGGCGAGCACGAGGTCGAGGTCGTGGATCATCAGGTCGAGGATCACCGACACGTCGGTGCCGCGCGGCTTGAACGGGGCGATCCGGGCAGCCTCAATGTACAACGGCCGGGTGATCCGGGCGGAGATGGCGCGGTGCTCCGCGGAAAAGCGCAGCAGGTGCCCGACCTGCAGCACCCGCCCGCGGGACCCGCCCAACGCCGCCAGCGCGTCGGCCTGCGCCAAGGTGGCGGCCATCGGCTTCTCGATCAGCACGTGCCGCCCGGCGTCCAGCGCCTGCAT
>CALMAB010000152.1 GCA_937858325.1 uncultured Acetobacteraceae bacterium | reverse complement strand
ACCGCGCCGGCCAGCCGCACGCGCCCGATCCCCTGCAGGATCGCGTGGTGGGTGCCGTCCGGCGCGGTGAGGTAACGCAGCAGCCAGGCTTCCGTGCCGACCGGGTGCAGGTCGGCAAAGGTCGGGTTGTCCACCGCCGGGTCGCGCTGCAGGACAACGGCGACGTGCCGGCTTTCCCGCGCCGCCACCTGCAAGGCCTCCGTCGTGGTGGGGCGGGTGGCGGCGAGCGGGATCACGGCGCCGGGGAACAGCACCGCTTCCCGGGTCGCGACGACGATCAGCGCGTCCTCCGGCAATGGGGAGGACGTCAGGGTTGGGACCGGGGCGTCCATCATGGGACCTTCCGCAGAACAATGGTGAGGCAGCCGTCCAGGAGGTCGCGGCGGACCAGCTCATAGGTGCCGGGCGGCAGCGAAACGCGGCGCTCGAACTGCCCGTGCGGCATTTCCATGCGGTGGACCCGCGTCGGGCCGGGCAGCGCCGGGAGGCGGCGGGTGCCGATGATGGCAAGCTCCTGGTGGGACACCACAAGCTCGACATCCGCGGCGCGCACGCCGGGCAGGGCGGCGATGAGGATCAGCTCGTTCGGGGTTTCCAGCAGGTCCACCGGCGGCTCCCATCCCGTCATGGCGGGGCGGAAGAACTCGCGGTGCATGCGGTCGGCGCGCGCCACGATGGCGAGGGCGTCGGCCCACATCAGGTTGGCTGGAGTCCGGGGCACGTCGGCCTCTCCTTCTAAGATGTGCGGCGCAGGGGCCGCAGGGTCGGCGCGGGGCCGCAGCCGCCAACCTGTTTGCTTTGCATGGCCCGTGGTGGCCATAATGGGCTAAATGAGATTGCGGCGCGGCCCGATCAACCCGTCGGCATCGGCTCGCGGTAGTCCGGCCGCAGCCAGTCCGCAAGGTCGAGGCCGGTGAGCGCGGCCGTGCGCCGGATGTCGTCGGCGAACACCTGGTCGAGCGCCAACCTTGAGTCGGCCGGGATGGCACCGTGATCGGTCGTGTTGAGCGGCGCGACCCAGCGGCGCGGCGCGGGAACGTAGCGGCGCGGCGCGGCCAGGCGGCGCTCCACCCCGATGAAGTCCTGCACGGCACGGAGGACCTGACCCGGCTCCAGCCAAAGCCGGTCGGTTTGGAAGAACAGCACCTGGGAGCGGGGGAACAACGTCAGCAGGCGCTCGACCTGACCGGCATACAGGCCGCGCTCGACGTAGGAGAACACGCGGTGTACCCCGCCCGGCGCGTCCCGAACGCGCTGGCGCCCCTCCGTCCCGACCGCCTGCGGGAAGGGCAGGGTGTCCCAGCCCCGCTTGGTTTCCATGCGCCAATGCGAGAAGGCGCGGAACGCCGGGTGGCGCAGGCCGATGAGCAGCTTTGCTCGGGGATGGTAGCGGCGCAGGCGTTCGAGGGCGTTCGGCCAATAGATCGTGACCGGGGTCGCCTCGCCGCGCACCACGCCCGCGGCGTCCCAATCGAACGCCGCGTGCAGCCGGCCGTGGTCCGGCGCCGACCAGTCGATGGCCTCGTCGTCGAAATGGTGGACTTCCTTGTCTCGCGCCATCTGGATGGACGGATGCTCCCGCAAGACGCTGTCGAGGGCCGTCGTGCCGCCCTTCTGCACGCCCGCGATGAAGAACTGGACCCGCTCCGTGTCCTGGGGCACCGCTTACGGCACCTTGGGATTGGGAGCTGCGGGGAAGGTGGCCGCCGCCGAGTCGCCGGGCCGCGCCGGCCGCCTCGCAGCCGTGGCCGGACCATCGGCACTGTGCGGCGGAGCTTCTTTCGGTCGCATCGCTTTTGGTTCCGGCACTGTTACACGTACAACGACAGAACGGCCGCCGCTGAGGGCCGTTCGCATGGTGGAAGGCTTTCGAAGGTGATTTTTGCACGATTGTCTCAGTTTCTGGAAGCGCAGGCGTCCGGCACGCGCTGCACGATTGACGGCCAGCCGTTCAGCCTTGCGACGGCGGCGGCGAAACTGCGCCAGTATGGCGTGCTGAAGATCAGGAACCTGCTCGATCCCGGCCTGGTATCCGCCGTGGGCGCGGCGGCGCGCGACCTTTACGATGACCGGGATGCCCGCGTCGCCGCGGGGGAATGCCTTCCGCCGCTGCAGCGCCAAAGCCACCTGCGCCGGACCCTGTCCCTCAACGACATCACGGCCGCCGGCCGGCCGGCGTCCGAGCTTCTGGACTGCCCGGCGATCCACGCCCTCGCGGGGGCGCATCTGGGCGAAGCGCCCCGATTGAACCCGAACAGCTACGTGCGGGCATTGATCCCCGGCCCGCACATCCAGGCGCTGCCGTTCCACCAGGACCAATCCATCCTGCGGACCCCGCTGCTGAACGTGTGGATTCCCTTGGCCGAATGCGGCGTCCATGCCCCAAGCCTGGAGGTCGTCGTCACGGACAAGCGCGACCTGCTCGCCGTGGCCGGCCCGGCGGACCACGACCTGCCGGTGGAGCGCGCCAGGATCGACGAAAGCCTCGTCGCCGAGACCTTCGGACCCGGCGCGCTGTGGCGCCCGAGCCTGCGTCCAGGGGACGTGCTGGTGTTCGCCGGCACGACGGTGCACCGGTCACACGTCACGCCGGCCATGACCAAGCCCCGGCTGAGCGTCGAGATGCGGCTGGTGGCAGCCGGTGCGGGTTGAGCACGGCTCGCTAAACGGCCCGCCCCTTCCGCAACCCGTCCAGCGGCACCGGCGCCGCATGGGGCCGGGTTGCCAGCATGGCGTCGATCAGCGCCAGCGCCTCCGCCCGGCCGCTGTTGGCCGCCTGCTCGAACGGGGTCCAGGTTTGCACAAAGTCGAGCGCGGCGAACACGGCCCGGTAGCGGCGCAGCTCGTTCGGCGTGAGCGGGATGCCGCGCACGAAGGCCTTGTGCGCGGAGATGGTCAGCGCCCGGCGCGCATCCGCCGGGTCCAGCTCGAACTTCAGCGCGTCGCCGCAGAACAGGATGCGCCGGGCACGGTCATGCAGCACCGTGTGCCCGGCGAAGTGCCCGGCCGTCAGGTGCAGCGTGAGGCCCGGCAGCGGCTCCAGCGTGTCGTCGAACGGCCAGCTCACCTGCAAGGCGCCGGACCATTCGAGGTCGCCGGGGTGCAGCGCAAGCTCCGGGTCGAAGCGGTCCTGCAACTGCCACAGCGCACCGTAGGCATGGGGATGGGATGCGGCCAGCACCTGCATCCCGCCCAGGTCCGCAATGTGGCGGAGCGCCGCCTCGCTGAACACCGGGCAGCCCTCAAACCCCATGTTGCCGGCGGGCATCTGGATCAGGTAGGCGCTGGGGCCGATGCCGCTCACCGGCTCGTTCCAGAAGCG
>CALMAB010000151.1 GCA_937858325.1 uncultured Acetobacteraceae bacterium | reverse complement strand
AGGACGAAGCGCCGCGCCGCCGTCCCGGCATCGTGCTGCCCGGCCGCAAGCCGGCCGTGCCGGTGGCCAAGAAGGCCGTGGACGACCGCCGCCGCCCCGGCCGCATCGACGTGCAGGCCGCCATCGAGGGCGACGACGACAAGTCCCGCAGCCTGGCCTCCGTGCGCCGCCAGCGGGAGCGGGAACGCCGCCAGGCCGAGCTTGAGTTGCTGCGCAGCGACCAGGTGAAGGTGGTGCGCGACGTGGTGCTGCCCGAGGCGATCACGGTGCAGGAGTTGGCGAACCGCATGGCGGCGCGCGTGCCGGACGTGATCAAGGCGCTGATGCGCATGGGCGTGATGGCGACGGTGACGCAGGTGCTGGACGCCGACACGGCGCAATTGGTGGTGGAGGAGTTCGGCCACCGCAGCCGCCGGGTCAGCGAAAGCGACGTCGAGCTTGGCATCGACGGGGAAGAGGACGTCGATACCGCGCTGGAGCCGCGCCCCCCGGTCGTGACCATCATGGGCCACGTCGATCATGGCAAGACCAGCCTGCTGGACGCCTTGCGCGCCACGGACGTGGCGGCGGGCGAGGCCGGCGGCATCACCCAGCACATCGGCGCCTACCAGGTGCAGTTGTCCGGCCACGAGGACAAGATCTCGGGCGACCGGAACGGCCCGCGCATCACCTTCATCGACACGCCGGGCCACGAAGCGTTCACCGCCATGCGCAGCCGCGGCGCATCGGTCACGGACATCGTCGTGCTGGTGGTGGCCGCCGACGACGGCGTGATGCCGCAGACGATCGAGGCGATCCGCCACGCCAAGGCGGCCAACGCGCCGCTGATCGTCGCGATCAACAAGATCGACAAGCCCGACGCCAACCCGAACCGCGTGCGGCAGGAGCTGCTGAGCCACGAGGTCGTGGTGGAGGAGATGGGCGGCGAGACCCAGGACGTGGAGGTTTCGGCGACCAAGCTCGAGGGCCTCGACACGCTGGAAGAGGCGATCCTGCTGCAGGCGGAAATCCTGGACCTGCGCGCCAACCCCAAGCGGGCCGCCGAGGGATCGGTGATCGAGAGCCGGCTTGACCGCGGGCGCGGCCCCGTGGCGACGGTCTTGGTGCAGAAGGGCACGCTGAACCAGGGCGACATCGTGGTGGCCGGCGCCGAGTGGGGCCGGGTGCGTGCGATGCTCGACGACAAGGGCAAGCAGATCAAGGTGGCCGGCCCGTCCACGCCGGTCGAAATCCTGGGCCTGGGCAGCGTGCCCACCGCCGGCGAGCCGTTCGTCGCGGTGGAGAATGAGGCCCGTGCCCGCGAGATCAGCGAGTTCAGGCAGCGCAAGCTCAAAGCCCGCTCGGCGGCCGGCGCCACGGCGGCGCGCGGCACGCTGGAGGAGATGCTCGCCCGCGTCGTGGCCGGCGAGCAGAAGGAGGTCGCCATCCTGGTCAAGGCCGACGTGCAGGGCAGCGCCGAGGCCATCCAGGGTGCCGTCACAAAGCTGGCGCACGAGGAGGTCAAGGTCCGCGTGCTGCTGTCCGGCGTGGGCCAGATCACCGAAAGCGACGTGCAGCTGGCGCGCGCCAGCGACGCGGTGATCGTCGCCTTCAACGTCCGCGCCACCAGCCAGGCGCGCGAGCTGGCGCAGCGGGACGGGGTGGACATCCGCTACTACTCGATCATCTACGACGTGTCCGACGACATCGAGAAGATGGTCAAGGGCAAGGTCGCCCCGAAGGCGCGGGAGAACTTCCTGGGCTACGCCGAAATCCGCAAGGTGTTCGACATCACCAAGACCGGCAAGGTCGCCGGCTGCATGGTGACGGAAGGTTTGGTGAAGCGCGGCGCCGGGGTGCGGCTGCTGCGCGACGGCGTGGTGATCCACAACGGCGAGCTGAGCCAACTGAAGCGCTTCAAGGACGACGTGCGGGAGGTGGCCCGCGGCTATGAGTGCGGTCTGAGCTTCGCTGGCTACAACGACCTGCGCGAGGGTGATGTGGTCGAGTGCTTCGAGATCGAGATGGTCCCGGGGTGAGCAAGTCGCCTCGGTCCAAGCCGGGAGCGGCGCCGGCACGGGTCCAGGGGAAGCCGCGCGGCCGGCCCTCGGCCAAGGCGCCGACCCAGCGGCAGTTGCGCGTGTCGGAGGAAATCCGGCACGTGCTCTCGACGCTGTTCTTCCGCGGCGACTTCCGGGACCCGGAGCTTGCGGACGCCAAGATCACGGTGACGGAGGTGCGGATCAGCCCGGACCTCAAGAACGCCACCGCCTTTGTCACCCGGCTGGGGCGCAGCGACATCGACGCACTCCTGCCGGCGCTGCGCCGCGCCGCGCCGTTCTTCCGGATGCAGCTTGCCCACGAGATGCGGCTGCGGGTGGCGCCCCAGGTGTCGTTCCAGCCAGACACCACGCTTGACTACGCGATGCACGTGGACCGGCTGCTGCGGGCGCCGGAAGTGGCGCGCGACCTGGCGCCCGCCGCGCCACTGGCCGATCCCGAGCCGTAGGGCCGGGCTACACAACCAAGGACTGACAATGCGACGCAAGCATGGCCGCCCGCTCAACGGGTGGCTGGTCGTTGACAAGCCGCCGGGCATGACCAGCACGGACGTGGTGAACCGCGTCCGCCGCGGCTTCGATGCGCAAAAGGCCGGGCATGGCGGCACGCTCGATCCGCTGGCGACGGGCGTGCTGCCGGTGGCGTTCGGCCACGCCACCAAGACCGTGCCCTACGTCATGGACGGCACGAAGCTGTACCGCTTCACCTTGCGCCTGGGCGACGCGCGGGACACGGACGACGCGGACGGGCAGACGGTCGCGACCTCCGACGCGCGGCCGACCGATGCGCAGATCGCGGCGGAGCTGCCGTCCTTCCTGGGCGACATCATGCAAATCCCGCCGGCCTACTCCGCGATCAAGGTCGCAGGGGAGCGGGCCTACGACATGGCCCGGGAGGGCCGGGCGCCCGTGCTGGAGCCGCGCCCGGCGCGCGTGGACCGCTTCGCCCTGGTGGAGCGCCCGGACGCCGACACCGCCGTCTTCGAGGTGCAGTCGGGCAAGGGGGTGTATATGCGCAGCCTCGCCCGCGACCTGGCGCAGGCCTGCGGCACGTTGGGGCACGTCGCGGCGCTGCGCCGCCTGCGCGTCGGGCCGTTCACGGAGTCACAGGCAATTTTACTGGACAAATGCGTATTGGGGGCGGACAACGCGCCAGCTTCCCCGAACCTCTTGCTTCCCGTCGCGACCGCGCTGGCCGACATCCCGGCGCTGGCCTTGACGGAGGCGGAGGTCTTCGGCCTATCGAACGGCCAGGCGATCAACCTGGTGGACCTGATGGGCCGCATTCCGCAAGCGGCCGACCCGAATGGCGGGTTGGCCCGTGCCATGGCGGGGACGCGCGTGATCGGTTTGTGCCGGCTGAGCGATGGCTGGCTGAAACCGGAACGCCTCCTGTAACCCCTTCCACGGAGCATCCCTGATGTCGATCACTGCGGAGCGCCGCACGGCGCTCGTTTCCGAATACGCGACCGGCACAGCCGACACCGGCAGCCCCGAGGTACAGGTCGCGCTTGCCACCGAGCGCATCGTGAACCTGACCGAGCACCTGAAGGTCCACGCCAAGGACTTCCACAGCCGCCGCGGCCTGCTGATGCTGGTCGGCCGCCGTCGCCGGCTGCTCGATTATTTGAAGAAAAAGGACGACGCGCGCTACCAGGCGCTGATTGGCCGCTTGGGCCTGCGTCGCTAATTGAATGCTACCCCGGCGCCATGGGGGCGCCGGGCGACCGCCGCGCGATGCGGCACGAGCCGTTGCCGTCCGCGACGGCGCCTCCGGCCACTTGGTTTCTCGGGCTGCACGGCTTGCAGTCCGCTTCCATGTCGCCCGAGTCGCCGCATCCTCGGAGCCAGGCCTCGCCCACTCGTCGCCCGTCCCGCGTTTGAAGGACAGGACAACCATGTTCAACTACTTCCGCAAGGAACTCGACTGGGGCGGGCGCAAGCTGGTCCTGGAGACCGGCAAGATCGCACGCCAGGCAGACGGCGCCGTGCTGGCCCGCTACGGCGACACCATCGTGCTGTGCACCGCCGTCGGCGTGCATTCGGTGAAGCCCGGCCAGGACTTCTTCCCGCTCACGGTGAACTACCAGGAAAAGGCCTTCGCCGCCGGCAAGATCCCCGGCGGCTTCTTCAAACGTGAGGGCCGTCCGTCCGAAAAGGAGGTGCTGACCAGCCGCTTGATCGACCGCCCGATCCGCCCGCTGTTCCCCCAAGGGTTCCGGAACGAGGTCCAGGTGGTTGCGACCGTGCTCAGCCATGACATGGAGAACGACCCGGACGTCGTTGCGATGATTGGGTGTTCGGCTGCGCTGACGCTGTCAGGAATCCCGTTCTTCGGTCCGGTCGCCGCTGCCCGCGTGGGCTTCTCGAACGGTGAGTACATCCTGAACCCAACCGCCGAGCAACTCGCCGCGAGCAAGCTCGATCTGGTGCTGGCCGGCACGGTTGAAGGCGTGCTGATGGTGGAAAGCGAGGCGCAGGAACTGTCCGAGGACGTGATGCTCGGCGCCGTCACCTTCGGCCACACGCAGTTCCAGCCGGTGATCCAGGCGATCATCGAGCTTGCGGAGCACGCGGCCAAGGAGCCGTGGACCATCGAGGAGCCGGCCCCAGAACTGGCGGCGCTCACCACGCGGGTCGGCGAACTGGCGCGCGCCAGCTTGGCCGAAGCCTACCAGGAACGGCAGAAGCAGGTCCGCCAGGAGAAGGTCGGGATCGCCAAGAAGGCCGCGCTCGAAATCCTGGTCAGCGAGGGGCAGGACACCGAGAAGGCGAAGTCGCTGTTCAAGCAGCTTGAGGCCGACGTGGTGCGCAGCGCGGTGCTGGACACCGGCCTGCGCATCGACGGGCGCGACACCAAGACGGTGCGGCAGATCGTGGCGGAGGTCGGCGTGCTGCCCCGCGCCCACGGCAGCAGCCTGTTCACCCGCGGCGAAACCCAGGCGCTGTGCGTCGCCACCCTCGGCACCGGGCAGGACGAGCAGATCATCGACGCCCTGGAAGGCGAGCGTCGCGAGCATTTCATGCTGCACTACAACTTCCCGCCCTACAGCGTGGGCGAGGCAGGCCGCATGGGCAGCCCCGGCCGGCGCGAGATCGGCCATGGCAAGCTGGCCTACCGCGCCGTCCGCCCGGTGCTGCCGGGCAAGGACGTGTTCCCCTACACCATGCGGGTCGTCAGCGAGATCACCGAAAGCAACGGCAGCTCCTCCATGGCGACGGTGTGCGGCACCAGCCTGTCCCTGATGGACGCGGGCGTGCCGCTGACGCGCCCGGTGGCCGGCATCGCCATGGGCCTCATCAAGGAGGACCGGGGCTTCGCCGTGCTGTCCGACATCCTGGGCGACGAGGACCACCTCGGCGACATGGATTTCAAGGTGGCCGGCAGCGAGCAGGGCGTCACCAGCCTGCAGATGGACATCAAGATCACCTCCATCACCGCCGACATCATGAAGGTCGCACTGGAGCAGGCGCGGGACGGCCGCCTGCACATCCTGGGCGAGATGGCCCGGGCCATCCAGGGCGCCCGGTCCGACGTGGCTGCGACCGCGCCGCGCATCACGATCATCACGGTGCCGAAGGAGAAGATCCGCGAGGTGATCGGCACCGGCGGCAAGGTGATCCGCGACATCGTGGAGCAGAGCGGCGCCAAGATCGACATCGAGGACGACGGCACCATCAAGATCGCGGCGACGAGCGACACGGCCAGCCAGAAGGCCATCGACATGATCCGCGGCATCGTGGCGGAGCCGGAGGTCGGCCAGATCTACAACGGCAAGGTGGTCAAGACGGCCGACTTCGGGGCCTTCGTGAACTTCCTGGGCGCCCGGGACGGGCTGGTGCATATCAGCGAGCTGCAGCAGGGCCGGGTCAACAAGACGACGGACGTGGTGAACCAGGGCGACGCCGTGAAGGTGAAGGTCTTGGGCTTCGACGACCGCGGCAAGGTCAAGCTGTCCATGCGCGTCGTGGACCAGGCGAGCGGGGCGGACATCACGGAGCAGGTCGGCAGCAAGGGCGGCCGGGATGGCGGCGGGCGCGAAGGCGGACGTCGCGAGCGGTCCGAGCCTGACGCGGCCGAGTAAGTTAGGAAACGTGAACGTGTGCGGCTGGGCCTGGTAAATCGGCGCCCGGCCGCTAATGTTTCAGACTGTTACAAAGAAGGCTCGGGCGGGAATGAAGGCTGTCAACGCGATACAGATGGGCGGCGTGGACGTCCTCCCGTTGATCGAGGGCGGGAAGGGCATCGGCGTGTCCACCGGCGTAAGCTCGGGCCACTGGGCCAGCGCCGGCGGCGCCGGGACGTTCAGCGCGGTGAACGCCGACTTCTACGACGAGAACGGCAACCCGCTCGACCAAACCTACTACGGGCGCACCCGGCGGGACCGACACGAGGAACTGGTGCAGTTCGGCATCCAGGGCGGCATCGCCCAGGCCCAGCGCGCCCACGACATCTCCGGCGGCCAGGGCCGGTTGCACGCCAACATCCTATGGGAGATGGGCGGGGCGGAGCGGGTCATCACCGGCGTGCTCGAGGGCGCCAAGGGCCTGATCCACGGCCTGACCTGCGGCGCCGGGATGCCGTATCGCTTGTCGGACATCGCCGCGCGGTTCGGCGTTCACTATTACCCCATCGTGTCGTCCTCGCGCGCCTTCAGCGCCTTGTGGAAGCGCGCCTACTCGAAGGCGGCGTCCCTGCTGGGCGGCGTCGTGTATGAGGACCCCTGGCTCGCAGGCGGGCACAACGGCCTGTCCAACGGCGAAGATCCGACCAAGCCGGAAGACCCCTTCCCCCGCGTGCTGGCGCTGCGCAAGCTGATGCGCACCTTCGGGCTGGACCAAACGCCCATCATCATGGCGGGCGGCGTCTGGTGGCTGGAGGAGTGGGAGGACTGGATCGACAACCCGGACCTCGGCCCCATCGCGTTCCAGTTCGGCACCCGGCCTTTGCTGACCCGGGAAAGCCCGATCAGCGACGCTTGGAAGCAGCGGCTGCTGAGCCTCAAGGAAGGCGACGTGTTCCTGAACAAGTTCAGCCCGACCGGCTTCTACTCCAGCGCCGTCAACAACGGCTTCATCACCGAGCTGCGGGAGCGCGGGGAGCGCCAGGTCGCCTACTCGACGGAGCCGGTGGGCGAGCACGTCGCCATGCTCGGCATCGGCCCGCGCAAGCGGCCGGTCTATCTGACGCCCAACGACCTGTTCAACGTCGAGGGCTGGATCGCCGCCGGGTTCACGGAGGCGTTGCGCACGCCGGACAGCACGCTGATCTTCGTGACGCCGGAGCGGGCGGCGCGGATCACGGAGGACCAGGTGTCCTGCATGGGCTGCCTCAGCCAGTGCCGGTTCAGCAACTGGAGCCAGCACGGCCCCGACTACGACAACGGCAAGAAGGCCGACCCGCGCAGCTTCTGCATCCAGAAGACGCTGCAGTCCGTGCGGCGGGAGGACCAAACGCCGGAGGCCATCGAGCACCAGCTGATGTTCAGCGGCCACAATGCCTACCGCTTCGCCAGCGATCCGTTCTATTCCAACGGGTTCATCCCGACGGTTAAGCAACTGGTGGAGCGGATCGTCTCCGGCCGTTAAGGCTTTCCAAGCGCCAGGGCACGGGCATAGACGGTTTTGCGCGGCAGCCCGGTCGCGGTGGCGACCAGGGCGGCGGCGTCCTTCAAGCTGTTCTGCTCCAATGCCCGGCGCAGCTGCTCATCCAAATCCTGCGCTTCGGCAGGGTCCTCTGGCGCCGGGCCGACGGCCACCGTGATCTCTCCCCGGGCCGGCGCGGCGGCGTAGTGCGCCGCAAGGTCGGGCAGCGAACCGCGCCGGACCTCCTCGAACCGCTTGGTCAACTCGCGCGCGACCGCGGCTGGGCGGTCCCCGAACTGGGTCGCCAGATCGGCCAGCGTGTCCGCCAAGCGGTGCGGGGCCTCGTGCCACAGCAGGGTCGCCGACAGCCCGGCGCGCTCTGCCGCCCGCAGCCGACCGAAGGCCGCCCGGCGGGCCGCCGACCGCGGGGGCGGAAATCCCAGGAACAGGAATGGCTGCGGCGGCAAGCCCGACAGGACCAAGGCCGTCACCGCGGCGTTCGGACCCGGCACCGCCGACACCGGCAAGCCCGCCGTGACCGCCGCGCGCACCAGCCGATACCCGGGATCGGACACCAGCGGCGTCCCGGCGTCCGATACCAGCGCCATGCGGCTCCCGCCGCGCAGCTTGTCGATCAGCGCCGGAACGCGATCCTCCTCGTTGTGGTCGTGCAAGGGCGAGGTGCGCGCGGCGATGCCGTGGTGCGTGAGCAGGCGGGCCGTCATGCGGGTGTCCTCGCACAGCACGAGGTCGGCGCCCCGCAGCGCGTCCAGCGCGCGCGACGACACATCGGCCAAGTTGCCGATCGGGGTAGCCACCAGCACGAGTCCCGGTGGTATAAACGAGACGCGATCCGGAGCGTGATCACCAACAAGGGATTCGGGACATGGTTCGTCGTCGAGGGTTTGCTCGGGCATTCACGCTCCTTGTTGCCGTAGCCGGGCTGGCCGCCTGCGTAGCCGACACGGGCGGCGGCGCCTATAGTCCGCCGGTCGTGGCGGCTACGCAGGCG
>CALMAB010000150.1 GCA_937858325.1 uncultured Acetobacteraceae bacterium | reverse complement strand
CGGACCGCCGTGCGCGACCGACGCCGCCCGGTCCCGCGGCTCGGCGGCAGCGGCAGCGTCCAACGCCTCCTCCAACGGGCGGCGGCGGTCGATCACGGCGGGCAGCAGGTCGAACGCGATCTCCCGCGTGGGATCGGGCAGGGCGGCGGCGGGCTTGGCACTCATGCGGCGGCTTCATGCCGCGAATCGGCGGCTATCGCCAGCCCGCGCCGGGCATCGGACCAGGCCCGGCCGCTCCGCATGGCAGGCGGAGGCTGAAAGCGGGTGGACTTCGCCTTATATGCGGTGCAGCACAAGCCGCCTTTGTCCGGACCGCGCCCAGGGAACCTTCATGTCCAACCTGCTTGCCGAAACCGTCACCGGCGTCCGCCATTGGACGGACACGCTGTTCAGCTTCACCGCCACGCGCGACCCGGCGTTCCGTTTCCTGTCCGGCCAGTTCACCATGATCGGGATGGAGGTGGACGGCAAGCCGCTGCTGCGCGCCTACAGCATGGCCAGCGCGCAGTACGACGACCAGCTTGAGTTTTTCAGCATCAAAGTCCCGGACGGCCCGCTGACCTCGCGCCTCCAGCACTTGAAGCCCGGCGACCCGCTGCTGGTCGGGCGCAAGGCGGTCGGCACGCTGGTGCAGGACAGCCTGACACCGGGCCGCACGTTGTATTTGCTGGGCACCGGCACCGGCCTTGCCCCCTTTGCCAGCATCATCCGCGACCCCGACGTGTATGACCGGTTCGAGCGGATCGTGCTGGTGCACGGCTGCCGCGAGGTGGCGGAGCTTGCCTACGGCGAGGAGATCGTCGCGCGGCTGCCGCGGGACGAGCTGATGGGCGAGCTGGTGCGCGACAAGCTGCTGTACTACCCCACCGTGACGCGGGAGCCGTTCCGCAACCGCGGCCGCATCACGTCCTTGCTGGAGACGGACAAGCTCACCGCCGACCTGGGCCTCGATCCCATTAACCCTGCGGGCGACCGCATGATGCTGTGCGGCAGCCCGGCCTTTCTGGCCGACACCGTGGCCCTGCTGGACAAGGCCGGGTTCCATGAAGGCAGCAGCAGCACGCCGGGCGAGTACGTGATCGAGAAGGCGTTCGTCGAGAAATAGCCTGCTATATGCCCCGGAACACCGGCCGGCGCTTCTCCATGAACGCGGCGCGGCCCTCGGCGTAGTCCGCGCTGTCAAAGCAGGCCGCAACGGCGCGGGCGACCGCGTCCATGTCGCGGTCGGCAGGATCAAGCATGACCTGCCGCAAGATCAGCTTCATGCCATTGATCGACAGCGGCGCGTTGGCGGCGATGCCCCGCGCCATCGTCATGACCGTTTCCTCCAGCGCCGCCGCCGGCACGACCTGGTTCACCAAACCGATGCGTGCAGCCTCCGCCGCGCCGACCCGCTCCCCGGTGAACAGCAGCGTCGCGGCATGGGCCGGGCCAACGAGCGACGCCAAGCGGCGCACCATGTCGAACCCGTATGCGATGCCGAGCTTCGCCGCCGGGATGCCGAACGAGCTGCCTTCCGCTGCGACCCGGATGTCCGCCTGCAACGCGATGCCCAAGCCGCCGCCCAGGCAGAAGCCTTGGATGCAGGCGATTACCGGCTTGCCGAACGCGGCGAGCTTGGCCCGCCCGGCGCTCGTCAGCCGGTCATACTCCCGCTGTGCGTCCGCGTTGCCCCGGCGCTGCTCGAACTGGCTGATGTCGGCGCCGGACACGAAGGCCTTGTCCCCGGCACCCGCCAGCACGACCACGTGAACGGCGGGGGCACACTCCCAAGTGTCGAGTATCTCGGCCAGGCCGTCCCACATCTCGACCGACATGGCATTGCGCTTTTCCGGCTGGTTGAAGGTGATCAGCCCCACCTTGTCCCGCACCGCGGCCAGCATCTTGCCCGAGGCGTAGGCCGTGGCATTCGCGTCATGGTCCATAGCAGCGCCCCCTGGCTGGACCGGAGCCTATGGCCCGTCATTCCTGTTGACAACCGAACGTCTCGTTCACCAAAATGTTACTCTACCCGAACATGCAAAAGGCGATGAGGCCATGAGACTAGTCATCGCCGCGCTGTTGCTGCTGTCGGTTGCGCCTGCGGCGGCGCAGGAAGCGCCCGTGGCCCCGGTCGTGCAGCAGCCCGTGGAACCCAACATCGTGACGCCGATCCTCGGCCGGCAGGTGCTGGACCAAACCGGCAAGGCGGGCGGGCGAATCGTCGATGTGCTGGTCGATGAGTACGGGCAGACCCGCGCCGCGGTGATCGACGTGGGCGGCTTCATGGGGCTGGGCCAGCGCCGCATCGCCACGGCCTGGCGCAGCCTGCGCTTCAACCCGGCCAACGGCGAGATCACCCTGCTGATCCCCGCCGACCAGATCGGCGCCGTGCCCGAATACAAGCCCGGCACCGCGCCGGTCGTGCTCGCGAGTCCTCCGCCGTGAGATGGGACGTGTCACGCAGCCTGAAGATGCGGCCGCCGGCGCTGACCGCCCGGAGCGCCCGCGCCCTCGACGCGCTGAACGCCCTGGTCGCCAGCAGCCAAACCGGGTTCGGCGCCTTTATCGCCGTGTATCTCACGGCGCAGGCCTGGACGCAGGCCGACATCGGCCAGGCGCTGAGCGTCGGCACCATCGTCGCGATGCTGAGCCAGCTTCCGGCCGGGGCGCTGGTCGATGCGATGCGCAGCAAGCGCCTCGCGGTGGCGCTGGGCGGCATCGCGGTGGCGCTCAGCGCGCTGCTGTTCGCCGTGTCCTCCGCGTGGCTTTCAGTGATGGGTGCCGAAATCCTGCACGGCTTCGCAAGCTGCATGATCGGCCCGGCCATCGCGGCGGTCAGCCTGCAGCTGGCCGGGCGCGCCGGGTTGGGCGTCCGGCTGGGGCGGAACGCGCGCTGGTCCTCCATCGGCAGCGCGGTCGCCGCGGTGGCGCTCGGCGCGATCGGCACCTACGTGTCCGGCGCCGGCGTGTTCTGGGCGACCGCGGTGCTGATGGTGCTGGGCCTGCTGACGCTCCGCTCGCTGCCGCCGCCCGCCGCCGAGCCGCGGGCTGCCCCCATCGCGGCCGAG
>CALMAB010000149.1 GCA_937858325.1 uncultured Acetobacteraceae bacterium | reverse complement strand
CAGCGGCTGGGGACGGCGGCGTGAGCGCGGGCACGGGGAAAGGCATCCTGCTCGCCGGCGGCAGCGGCACGCGGCTGCACCCGATCACGCTGGCCAGCAGCAAGCAGCTGCTGCCGGTTTATGACAAGCCCATGGTGTATTACCCGCTGTCCGTGCTGATGCTGGCGGGGATCAAGGACATCATGATCATCTCCACGCCGGAGGACCTGCCGCAGTTCCGCCGCCTGCTGGGCAGCGGGGAGCGGTTCGGCGTGCGCTTCACCTACGCCGAGCAGCCGAAGCCGGAAGGACTGGCCCAGGCCTTCCACATCGGCGAGGACTGGATCGCCGGGCAGCCCTGCGCGCTGGCGCTCGGCGACAACCTGATCTTCGGCGACCACCTGAGCGTCCTGCTGCGCGCCGCCGTGAACCGGCCGGAAGGCGCCACCGTGTTCGCCTACCAGGTGCGCGACCCCGAGCGTTACGGCGTCGTCGCGTTCGACGAACGCGGGCGCGCCCAGGAGATCGTCGAGAAGCCCGCCGCGCCGAAGTCCAACTGGGCCGTCACCGGGCTGTATTTCTACGACGGCCGCGTGTCCGAGCTGGCCCGGCGCATCCGGCCCTCGGCGCGGGGCGAGCTGGAGATCACCGACTTGAACCAGATGTACTTGGAAGAAGGCACGCTGCACGTGGAGCGGCTCGGCCGCGGCTGCGCCTGGCTCGACGCCGGGATGCCGGACAGCCTGCTGCAGGCCGCGACCTTCGTGCAGACCATCCAGAACCGCCAGGGGATGCTGGTCGGCTGCCCGGAGGAGGTCGCGTTCCGCATGGGCTACATCGACGCCGGCACCCTGCGCAGCGCGGCCAAGGGCTTGAGCAAGACGGAATTGGGACGCCTGCTGCTGGAACTCGCGGACGGATTGCACGCATGAAGGTCGAGCGCCTGCGGGTCCCCGACCTGATCCTGGTCACGCCGCCGCGCTTCGGCGACGCGCGCGGCTTCTTTTCCGAGGTGTTCAACGCGCCGCGGTTCGCGGAGGCCGGCATCGACCTGCCGTTCGTGCAGGACAACCAAAGCCTGTCCCGGGAGCGCGGGGTGGTCCGCGGCCTGCACTGCCAGGTGGCGCCGCACCCGCAGGGCAAGCTGGTGCGCTGCGTCCGGGGCGCGATCTGGGACGTGGCGGTGGATGCCCGCCGGGACTCGCCGACCTTCGGGCAGTGGGCGGCGGCGGAGCTGTCGGCGGAGAACTGGGCGCAGCTTTGGGTTCCGCCGGGCTTCCTGCACGGGTTCTGCACGCTGGAAGCGGACACGGAGGTGATCTACAAAGTGACCGACATGTATGACCGCGAGTCGGAGCGGGGCGTGGCCTGGAACGATCCCGACCTGGCGCTTCCCTGGCCGGTGAGGGAAGCCGAGGCCGTGCTGTCCGACAAGGACCGGGTGCTGCCGCGCTGGGCCGAGGCGCCGGCACTGTTCTGAGGCACGGCTGGCGACATCGCCGCCGATCCGCGCCTTGCGGCGAAAGCTGGTTGCTGACAACACTCGCGCCGCGTCAGCCGGTGCAAGCCCGCTTCAGGTCGGAGAGATCGCATGTCGCATTCCTGGACCGCGCGACTGTCTGCATCGGCGCGGGTTTCGCTGCCGGCCGCGCTGCTCGGCATGGCCGTCGCCGGGGTCGCGCCGCCCCCGCCGGTGCCGGATGACCTCGCGCTCTGGTCCGCCTACCAGAACGTGCTGAAGCCGGCGAAGTACGTGGACCTGACCCACACGATCACGCCGCACATCCCGGTTTGGGCGGGTTTCGCCGGGTCCACCTTTGCCCAGGCGCAGGCCGGCGCCGACGTCGAGGGCTTGGCCAAGAAGGGCGAGACCTTCACCTACGGCAAGGACGGCTTCGAGGCGACGCAGTACGTGCTGCGCACCGACCAGCTCGGCACGCAGCTCGACCCGCCGGCGCACTGGGCGCCGGAATACCCGGCCATCGACGAGCTACCGCCGACCTACGCCGTCCGTCCCCTCGCCGTGGTCTCCATCGTGGAGCAGGTCAAGGCGAACCCGAACTACGCCCTGTCCGTGGCCGACATCGAGCGTTGGGAGGCTGCCCACGGGCGCATTCCGGAAGGCGCGGTGGTGTTCGTGCGCTCCGACTGGTCCAAAGCGTGGCCGGACCCGAAGCTCGCGGCCCTCAAGGAGTTCCCCGGCGTCTCGCTCGAAGCGCTGAAGTTCTTGCACGAGCAAAGGCACATCCTGTTCCACGGGCACGAGCCGCTGGACACCGACTCCACGCCGACGCTGGAAGGCGAGTCCTGGCTCATGCACAACGGCTACACGCAGGCGGAGGGCGTCGCCCACCTCGACCAGGTGCCGGAAGCCGGGGCGCTGGTCGCCATCGGCTACCCGAAGTTTGGCGGCGGCACCGGCGGCTATGCCCGCTTCGTGGCGATCTGCCCGCCGGGCTGGCCGTTCGGCGTGGCCATCGGCCCCGGCGATGCGCCGCTGCCGCGCTCGGACCGGCCGTTGCACTTCGACCAGGCGTCCGGGATGCGGGTGCGGTAGCCTGATCCTTACCGCCGCGCCGCGCGACGTCTTCCTTGGGGCCTGGCCCGGACATGGCCGCCACGCAACTTCTAGAACCGGGAAAACATGGTTAGTATCGCGGCATGGCAGTGATCATGGTCACCGGCGGCGCCGGGCAGCTCGCGACGGCGATGGAGCAGGAGGGCGGCGCGGTTGTGCGCCGGGTGGGCCGCCCGGTGTTCGACTTCGACCGGCCGGCATCGATTGCGGAATCCGTGCAGGCCGTGCAGCCGACCCTCGTGGTCAACGCCGCCGCCTGGACCGCGGTGGACGCGGCGGAGTCCGAACCGGAGGCGCCAAGGGCGCGCCCTACACCGAGTCCGATCCCCCCAACCCCACCGGCGTGTACGGCGCGACGAAGCTCG
>CALMAB010000148.1 GCA_937858325.1 uncultured Acetobacteraceae bacterium | reverse complement strand
GCACCGGGGCGTCCACGCCGCGCCAGCCTGGCACGATGACGGTGCCGGCCCCGGCGAGCAGGTCCAGCCCGCCATCCACGCCAACGGTGATGCCGCCCGCCGCACGGAGCGGCCCGGGTTCCGCCGCAGCCACGGCGAAGCGGTACCAGCCTGGCCCCATTTCCGGCCGGGGCAGGCCGAACACCTCGACGGCGCAGCCGAACTCGAAGGTGCAGAGGCCATCATAGGCCACCACCACGACGAGCGGGCTGTCGGGCATCCGTGCGGGACCGTGCGGCTTTGGCATGATCTTGACGCTAAGCGGCATCCGTGCCGCTGACCAGGGCTGACGCAAATGGGGCAAGGTCGGGCGGACCAGAACAAAAAGGTTGCCATGCTCCCCAGCCCCGTCGCGCAAACGCCTGCCGCCGCGTCCGCCGAAGCCCATGCCCACTTTGCCCGCCGCTTGTCGCTGGAAACCGACTGCGCGGACGTGCATGAAGCCATGACGCATGCCGGCGGTGCGCCACCCGACTTCGTGCTGCTGGACGTGCGCGGGCGGGCTGCCTACGCCCGCTCCCACGTGCCCGGCGCGCTGAACCTGCCGCACCGGGAGATGACGGCCGAGCGGATGGCGGACTGGCCGGAGGGCACGCTGTTCGTGGTGTATTGCGCAGGGCCGCACTGCAACGGCGCGGACTGGGCCGCGCTGCGCCTGGCGGGGCTGGGCCGGCCGGTAAAGCTGATGCTGGGCGGCATGGCGGGCTGGGCCGACGAGGGCTTCCCGTATGCATCGGGCGGAGCGCCCGGGTCGGTGATGGAGGCCGGCATACCGGTCACGCAGGCGGCGTGACCAGGGTCTGTTCGGCGAGCCCATGCAGGGCGATGGGCGGTGTCAAGCAGCCCGTCGGCCGGGCGATGTCTCATTGTGAATGTTTCGCCACGCTGCTTTGCTGGAAATGTTCGACGGCACGATCGATTTGAACCCAATCATGTTTCGACTGCTCGAAAACCGATCTGACGGGGGCCGGATATTTTGGGTCGGCGAGCGCGCCGACTGCAACGCCGATCAGCGACGGCAGGTTGTCGGCCTGCCAACAGATCGTCGATCCGCAGTTCGGACAGAAGTAGGTGCGGACCTTCCCGCCGCTTGCTGCATCGCGGGTGAACTCTTTCGGGGTTCCGGATATGACGACGGCGTCGACCGGGTAAAAGGCGCTCACACCAAACGGGGCGCCGGTTGTTCGTTGGCAGTCAAGACAATGACAGGCGACAACCAGTTTTGACGGTCCTGGAAGCGTCAATGTGAGAGCGCCGCAACTGCATCGGGCGTCAGTCATTGGAAAGCCCTCCATTCTCTGAAGTGAGATCGCGTTGAGATTTCAAACCGAGACGCCACCGGCGGCCGAAGCCTCACCGTGCAGGCAGGATGCTGCCCGTGGTGTGCCCGGCTTGCAGGTCGGCGTGGGCCTTTGCCGCTTCAGCCAGCGAGTAAAAGGTAAGATAGCCCGATGAGCCCCCAGGATTTCTTCGACTGCGCGACATCGAACCTGGCCAGTGCCGCGCTCCTGTCCCGTTTGCCCTCTCTCGCCTTGCCCCAATGCTACCTCACGGCTGGCTGCCTCTTCCAGGCGACGTGGAACCGCTTATCGGGGCACGCTGCCGACTGGGGGATCAAGGACTACGACGTTTTCTATTTCGACAACCGCGACCTGTCTTGGCATGCGGAAGACGCGGTGATCCGGCGCGTCAATGCCCTCGCCGGCGACCTCGGGATCAGCGTGGAAACCCGAAACCAGGCGCGCGTCCATCTCTGGTACGAAAAGCGCTTCGGAGCCGGTTATCCCAAGCTCGCCTCCGTCCGGGACGGGATTGACCGTTTCCTGATCTCTTGCACCTGCGTCGGCATCGAGGTGGCCAGCGGTGCGCTTTATGCGCCGAACGGCCTCCAGGACCTGGAAAGGGGCATTCTGCGGCCCAACCCCGCGAACTCCCGAGCGGACCGCTTCCTTGAGAAGGCCAGGGACTACCAGGCACGCTGGCCGTGGCTCACCATTGTCGGCTGAACATCAGGAAGCAACCACGCTCGCCCGGGCGGTGTGACACCATGCGCTTCCTGTGTTGCGGGGTGTAAGCTCAGTGTTCAACCCGGTGGCAGTCTGGCCGGCCAGGGAACCGCGGCAGATGCTGGAGACCGGATCTTCAATGGTTTTTGTGAACTCCTCATGGCAAGGGGCACCATGCGCGACCTTGTTGGCAAGACGGCATTCGTCACGGGCGGGGCGAGCGGCATCGGGCTCGCGCTCGGCCGGGCCTTCGCGCAGGCAGGCATGAACGTGATGCTCGCCGACGTCGAGACCGAAGCGCTGGCCATCGCCGTTCAAAGCCTGCAAGGCTTTGGACCGAGTGCACGCGGCGTCACCTGTGACGTTGCCGATCCCGCGAGCGTCGAGCGTGCGGCTGAGGCGTCGTACGAGGCGTTCGGGAACGTCCACGTGGTCTGCAACAACGCCGGGGTCGCGGGCGGAAGCGGCATCGATGACATCTCGCTCGACACCTGGCGGTGGGTGATCGATGTCAACCTCATGGGAGTGCTGCACGGGGTCCGGACCTTCCTGCCGCACGTCCGTGCCCACGGCGAGGGCGGCCATATCGTCAACACAGCCTCCATGGCGGGGCTGAACAGCGGGCTTGGGCTCAGCCCGTACTCGGCCAGCAAGTTCGCGGTGGTCAACATGTCCGAGGGTCTGGCGAGGCAGGTCGCGCCGCTTGGCATCGGGGTGACAGTGCTCTGTCCGGAATTTGTACGAACCCGCATTTCCGAGAGCGTGCGCAATCGGCCAAAACGCTACGGCCCGGTGCAGGCCCCAGATCCCGAAAGCGCCGCGGGCAAGCTGGCCGCCCAGCAAGCCGAACTCGGGCGATTGGGCCTCGACCCCATGGAGGTCGCGGCTCAGGTGCTGGCGGCGATCCACAAGGACGAACTCTACGTGTTCACGCATGCCGGTGCGGAATGGCGGGCCGAGTTGAAGGAGCGGTTCGACGCGATCCTCGCGGCGATGGACGCGGCGGCCGCGCGGCGCCCGGCAACGTGATCAGGCCACCGCTCCCCGCATCGCTTCGTTGCTCTCGTCCGCCGCGAAAGTCAGCTTCGTGTTGAAGGCGGCAGCAGTCCGGCTGGCAAGGCTGCAGCAACAGGTGGTGCAGCATACCTTTCAAGCCGCAGCGACGATGATTTCGGGGCTGCCCTCGCCAAACGAGGCGCCGTCCCAATCGCCGAAGTAGGCGATGTCTGCGAAGCCGTTGGCGCGCAGGTGCCGATCAATGGCCTGCAACGGCAAGAACCGAAGCGCGCTCCGGCTCACCATTTCCCGATCAGGCAGACGGTAGCAGGTCTGGAACGCGACGCGTTCGCCCTCCACCCCGAGAACCTGGTGAGAGACGGCGGCCCACCACTCGCGGGCATCGCGAACTGTCCGCGACGATGCTTCGGGGGTCCACGCGCGCCAGGGATGGACGGCTGGGTTGCGGCTCTCGAACATGAGGCGCCCGCCCGGCGCCAATGCGGCCCGGACCGCGGCCAACGTCGCCCGCACGTCGGCGTCGGTCAGCAGGCACTGGAACGCATGGCCGGCCATCACCGCCGCCTCCGCCTGCAAGCCGCGGGGCAGGACCCGCGCGTCGCCATGGACCCAGCGGACCTTCTCCGCCCCGTCCCGACTCCTGGCGAAGTCGAGCATCGCGGCGGCCGGTTCGACGCCGATGACCTCGTGGCTCAGCCCGGCGAGCCGGACCGCGAAGGCGCCCGTCCCACAGCCGAGGTCGAGCACCCGCCTCGGCGCCCTGCCGATCCGTTCCATGTAGAAGCGCAGGTCGTCGTCGCCGGCGTTCAGCCGGTCGTAAAGCGCCACGAGGTCCGGGTCGGAGTAGAGGGCATCACGCATTGCGATGCCCGTCCGCAGTGGGCGGCTGCGCCGGCCGCAGGGCCGGCCCGCAGCCGGGCGAGACAGAGGGTGGACCTCCGGGTCCGCGTCGCCCGGGGTTGTCCCGCCCCGCCGAGTGGTCGAGCTTCCGGGCCAAGATCCACAGAAAGCGGGCATCCTCGTTGTCCTGCTCCACGGTTTCTGTCCGGAGCGGTTTGAGGCCTGCCCGCCGGACGAGCGCGACGCTTGTTGCCTCGTCGTTGTGGCTGAAGAACATCTCCGTGCCGAGCCAGTCGCCCGTCCAGTCGTGGGCTTTGCCCGCGCCGAAGCTGCCGACGAAGATGCCGCCCGGCTTGAGCCAGGAGCCGATGCGCGCGAGCAGCGGCCCCTGCTCGGCCGCGGGCACGTGGGTGATCGAGTAGAACGCCGCCGCCCCGTCGAACGACGCTGCGGGCAGCTCGACCTCCGTCATGTCGGCCTGCAGGAACGCCGCGGCAGGGACGTGGGCGCGAGCGAGCCGTATCTGGCGCGCGGAGCCATCGACCCCGGTCACGTCATGCCCCAGCCCGGCAAGCTGCCTGGCGACCGGAACACCCGCCCCGCAACCGAGATCCAGGACGCGGGCCTTGCCGGGTAGGAGCGCGACGAACCCGGCCAGCCACGCATCCCGCACGGCCGACGACGAGAAGCGGCCGAGGTAGGCGTCGGCCACCGTGTCGTAGCCTCGCGCGACCAGGTTCTTCGGGTTCGACGCCATTCGGCCAGAGTGCCGCTTCTCCGCGCGACGTTCCAGCCACTTGGAACTCAACGTCTCTTCAGGGCCGAATGTTGCGATGGCCTCATACAGCCAGCTTCCGCCCGTTCTGATCGTGCAGTGGCCTCAGCTCGCGGGATCGTCGGCCAGCAGCGCCCACCGCTCGTGATCCCGCCAGATGCCGTCGATCCGCAGGTATCGAGGGGAGAAACCCTCCTTGCGGAAACCGGCCCGTTTGGCAAGGGCGATGGACGGCAGGTTGCCAGGCTGGATGTTGGCCTCCAGCCGGTGCAGGCCGATTTCGCCAAAGGCGTGGCCAACCGTCAGCCGGACAGCTTCCGTCATGAAGCCGCGGCCCACAAAGCCCATCGTGCCGTAGTAGCTGAGGTAGGCGCTCTGGAAGCCTTTCAGGAAAACCTGACTCAGGTTCGTCACGCCGACGATGCCGCCCGAGGCCAGATCGCGCGCCACGAAGCCAAGGTTGGCGCCGGTGAACAGGGTGCCGAGCCATTCCTCGAAGCCGTCAAGGGTCGTGAACGGCTGGACCCAGGGCGCGTGGTACGCGCGGCTTTCGATGTTGAGCCGGGTCAGTTCGACCGCATCGACGCGCCGGACGAGGGCGAGGGAAACCGACGGCATGCAAGGTTTGTAGCCGACCGACGTTTGCGGCGGAAGTCCGGAGCGGGTCGAACTCAGCGGCGGCTTGGCCGGTCAAACCACCGCAGCGGGGGGTGGGAAGCGGACTCAAGGCGAGGTTCAACGCTCAAAGCGGAGCCGCAGCGTTCCGTAGACCAGCATCACGCCGCCAACGAGCGCGCCAAGCAGGTAGGGGCCGTGGAGAGCCGCCACACGGCCCACCGCAGGTTCCAGCACCGAGACCAAGAACCCGGCCCCCATGGCCCCGAACGGCATCGCTCCCCAGCCGAAGAACCGGTAGACCGAGTTGACCCGACCGAGCAGCTCGTTCGGGATGAGCCGTTGACGGTAGCTGACCGTCACGACGTTCCACAGCATGCCCGCAGCAGCTTCGAGGAACAGCGCGAGGCCGGCCAGAACCATCGAACTGAACAGGCCGAGCAGCAGGTGCAGGAGGACGAAGGTGGCGAGGGCCAGGACAAGGCTCGCACGCATGCCGATCCGGCGTGCGATGTTCGGCATGGCCAGTCCGCCCAGCACCCCACCCGCCGCCCCGCAGGTCAGCAGGAAGCCGTAGCCGGTCGCCGCCAGGTGCAGCACCTCCTGCGCGTAGAGCACCAGAATCGTGAGCCCACCCACCGAAACCGCGTTGATCGCCCCCAGCATGATGGCGAGCCGCAGGATCGCCGGGTTGCGCCGCATCCACTCCAGGCCCTCCAGCAGCGCGGACCAGAAACGCCTGTGTTCTGTCGTTCTCCTGACCGGCAGAGCGATCAGCCAGACGATGCCGACCGTCAGGGCCAGCATCGCGGTGTTGAACCCGAACGGCACGACGATCCCTGCCGCGATCAGCGCGCCTGCCAGGGGTGGTCCGACGAACCGCCCCATGACCTGTTCTGCGCTCCACATCTGGCCATTCGCGCGTTCCAGATCGTCACTGGCGATGATCGACGGCAGCAGCGTCTGGGCAGCATTGCCGCGCACGACCGCCGCGGTGCCCAGCAGGAATGCGATGGTTGCCAGCGTCGCAACCGGCTCCGTCTGCTCACCGCTTGAGGGCGGCGCAGTGGAGATGGAGAGGGTCACCGCGACAACGCAGAGCGTGAGCGCCAGCCGCGCGCAGTCTGCCCGGATCATGAGGAGGCGGCGATCCGCGCGATCAGTCAGGACCCCTGCGGGCAGGGCGAACAGCAACCACGGCAGGTACTCGGCCATCGCCACGGCGGAAATCATCAGCGGGTCGCGCGTGAGCAGCGTGGCGAGCCAGGGCATGGCAACGGCGGCCACGCCATCGCCGAGATTGGCCGCGGCGCCGCCGGACAAGAGGAGGCGATAGTTCCGGTTCGACCACAGCAGGCTGTAGCTCATAGCGACTTCTGCCCCATCAAATGGCACGCGACCGTTGCAGACCATCCAGGAGGCCAAAGCTCGCTCGGGTCAACGTCTGTCAAGGGTCGGGTGCCGCAGTAGCGGCATTATGGAGCAGCCACACCTCACGGAAACGCGAGGGATTTCCCTGAATGGTGAGTAGCGGCGCGGGCGCGCATTCTGCTGATCTGACCCTTCCGCACCGGGTTGTCCTGCTGGATGATCCCTACAACCAGCCGGACGAAGGACGCTTCATGCAGTTTCGTCTCACCTATGAAGGCTTGCTTCTCGCGACCCAGCGAGACCCGCTCACCGGCCAGCAGGACAAGCGGGCTAACCACAAGCACGACATCCGCCAGGTGTTCCACGCTCAGCTCAAACGACTTTGGGAGATTGTACCGCATCTCAAGGAAGGTGGCGGCAGCGGCCCGAACGCTTTGGTGATGGGAGGCGCCCTTGTGCTTCCTCAAGACATGGCTTCGGTTGCGGAGCGGCACAGCCTTTATGGCTGGAACTTCGTGCCCTTGGTCACTCAGGAACTCAACCTGCTTTGCGGCCTGGACATCCTGTTTCTCCGCCCGGATCGGCCTGGCGTCGTGCTTCGGTCTGGCGACATCGACAACAGGCTCAAAACGCTCTTCGATGCTTTGAGAATACCCGAAGCGAACGAAAGCTATCACGCGAGAGGACGCGGGCCGGATGAACAGCCGTTCTTCTGCTTGCTAGAAGACGATAAGCTGATAACGAAAGTCTCTGTCGAGACGGACCAGTTATTGCAGTTCGTGACACCAAAGCAGGAGTTGAACGAAGTGCGGCTTGTCATAACCGTGACACTTCGTCCTTATGAGTTGCATTTGGGGAACATGCAATTTGGCTGAGGAACCTTCAACCTATCCGCTGGGAAGCTGGGCAAGCACTTCCTCTAACTCTGATCGCTGCTGACTAAGCTTTTCTAGCCACGATGCAGTTGCTTGCTCAGGGTCCTGTCCAAAAGGATGAATCAAGCGACCATCTTTCAAGTAAGAGATCATTCCATCATACTTCTCAATCATTTTCTGTAATTCTTGGCGGAAATCTTCTATCGTAACTACCACAATACGCCTCTATGTTCTGCACTGCGCACGCGGCGAAGCGCCGTTAAAGCAACCACACCTAAATCGCTGGATTGATTTTTGCCACCGCTCTTTCTGAGAATGTGATTCAAACAGAGGATCAAACGTCTAATCCTGGCGCAGTTGCCTTTTCAGCTTTTTTGAAAACGTCTGGCATTTCAGGGAATGGTAGCCGAGGCCGTTTGCCGGCGAGAATATCTTCAACGGTGAAAAACTGGACCTTCTGATATTTTGCCCCGGCCACCTCAACAACCCCGGCCCCGGTTGCGTCAGCACGCATTTTGGCTGTTGGTGGATTGAGACACACCAGAACCCCAAATCCGAGAGATGATGCTTTTTCTCGATCAGCCACGGCGATCAAGGATCGGATGTCATCGGCTTTAAGGATACCGCCCTTCACCGACACGACGGCGTGTTTCGCGATCTTACCGTCTGGCTTGAACTTGAGTTTCCCGTCTATGCCACCGTCCGCGCTCTTTTTCCCGCTGGGAAGCCCGTCTATCGCAGCAACGGCCCAAACCTCGAACGCCTTTTTGTCCTGTGCTGCAAGCGCCTTGGCTCCGGTCATCGACGTGGGCAAGCCGTCAACTTGGTAATCGATCCCGAAACGTAAGTGCGGGAACGCGCCTTCGATGCGGCGCCGGCGGATGAGCTGAATAGCAAACGGCGATATGTCTATGCCGATCCACTGGCGCTCAAGCGTCTCCGCCGCTTCGACCGTGCTTCCGCACCCGCAGAACGGGTCCATCACGAGATCGCCTTTGTTGGAAGACGCCGCAATGATGCGCGCAAGTAGCCCTAACGGCTTCTGAGTGGGATACCCAAGCCGTTCCTGATCGCGTGTGGGAAGCCAGCGCACGTCGCTATCAATGCCTGCCCTTGATCCAAAAACGGTTCCCTCAGTGTATGGCTGGAAAGCCCATATGTCGCTCATGGCTGGCCCTTGGCCAGGGCGAACCGCCATCTCATACATCGGCCATGCTGCTTTCGGGTCGATCTTGATGAACCCAAGATCGAAAAGAAGGTCCAACTTTTGGTGCTGGTTCATCCCTTCGGGATCAACGCCGACCTCTGTCCAAATCTCGCCAGGGATCGCCCAATGCCGACCTTTGGGCGTGGGATCAATGCCTTTCCAAGGCTTGCCCGACAAGCCCGTGCGGGTGCCAGAACCTGTCAAGACGTTGCCGTAGTAATCAGTGCGCCACCCGCCTTTGCCATCGGGCTTAAAATGCTCCTTCACATGCCCGGCCATGTATGGCTGCTTCGGCCTGTTCCACGTGTAGGTGTCCGATTTTGTGTAGAACAGGATCACGTCATGGATCGGTGCCCAACGCTGCGTCTTATTGTGCGCTCCGGTGCGACGCCAGATGATCTCGCTGCGGAACATTGTCGGCCCGAAAATCGTATCGAGTATCATCTTGAGGTAGTGCGAGGCTTTGGGATCACAATGAAGGTATAACGAGCCGGTGGCTTTCAGCGTTTTGTGAATCATGGACAGGCGCAACGCCATATGGACGAGATAGGCCATCATCGGTGTCTGGCCGAACGCGGTTTTGAGCGCATTGATCAACTCAATCAGGCGGTCGTTGTCCAAATTCTGAATATCGAGATACGCTTCGGCAGCGGCTGTGTCCCATATCCATGTGTCCTTGAAAGCGTGCATCTGTGCTTCGTCGGGACTCAGGCCATCCTCTTTGAAGAGGAGGTTGTAGTCGGCATCGGAATTGAACGGAGGATCGAGATAAACAAGGTCGATTGTTTCGGTAGTAACGTGTTTAGGCATAATTTTGGCGTTATCGCCGTAGTAGAGCTTTCTAATCAAGTCTTCGGCCCCTCGATCTGTGCGGGTTTAAATGATTTCTCACGTTTCATGGCCGTCATATGACCAGTGCGTTGCCAGTCACGCGTTCCCTCAGTCCAGCCGCAGCGCGTTCGCGCCCATGGCGTCTAGGCATTGCACGAAGAACACCGCTGAGAAGCCGCCCCGGCTGATCTTGTTGGCGATGTTGCGCTCTGTCTCATGCACGCCAAAGTTTTCCAGCCGTTCGGCCAACTCTCGATAGCCTAAGTTCCGCTTCTTTAGCTCGCCTTTTAGGATGCCCTTTACCCGCGCGTGCCAGTCGGTTTCTTCTGCCATGCCCAGCCTCCGAATCGGTGTAAGTATCATCATATTCGATGTTTTTCTCATTGACAATGAGACAAGCTATCACCATATTCGATGTATCGACATTGAATGTGGTGATGTTTCGTGGCCCAGCATTTCCTCCTCACCGCCGCCGCCCGCACGCTGAGCCTCAAGGCCATCTTCCGCATGAGCGACGATGAGGCGCACGCGACGTTCGCGGCCATCCGCTTCGCCGACAACGGCGGCGCCGCGTTCTGCCCGCGCTGCCAATGCACCGCCGTTTACACCTACGCAGCCCGGCGCATCTGGAAGTGCAAGGCGTGCAACCACCAGTTCTCGGTGACGAGCGGCACCATCTTCGCCAGCCGCAAGCTCGGCATCCGCGACTACCTCGCCGCAACCGCCATCTTCGTGAGCGCGGTCAAGGGCATCAGCGCCTTGCAGCTCGGGCGCGACCTAAACGTGCAATACAAGACGGCGTTCGTCCTGGCCCACAAGCTCCGCGAGGCCATCGTCAAGGAGCAGAGCGAGGCGCAGCTATCCGGCGTGGTCGAGGTGGACGGGGCTTACTTCGGCGGGCACGTCAAGCAGGAGAACGCCAAGGCCGACCGCAAGGACCGCCGCCTCGCCTCGGAGCAGACCGGCAAGCGCCAGCCGGTTGTCGTCGCTCGCGAGCGTGGCGAGGGTGGCCGGACGCTGCCCTTCGTGGTCGCCAAGGAGGCCGACGCCGTTGCCCTGATCCGGCAGGCGGTCGCGGTCGGCAGCATCGTCCATGCCGACGAGGCCAGCGGCTGGGACCGGCTGCACGCCTATTACGACGTGATGCGGATCAACCACTCGGTGGCGTTCTCCAAGGACGGCGCCTGCACCAACCAAGCCGAGAGCTACTTTTCCCGCCTGCGCCGGGCCGAACTGGGCCAGCACCACCACATCAGCGGCAAGTACCTGCTGGCCTATGCCGTCGAGATGGCCTGGCGGGAAGATGGGCGGCGTATGCCGAACGGGGCGTTGCACCAGGCCGCTACGGCTGCGGCGCTGGCCCATCCGGTCAGCCGGCAGTGGAAGGGGTATTGGCAGCGACGTACCAGCCCCAATTACATGTAATTAGGGCTGGCGCCTCAAATAACACTTACGCTAATTCAACCTCTCGATGCCTATCAATGGACTCAACGTCAACTCTGGTTTTTAACCTAGACCCAAGAGCTTCTAAAATCTTACTTGCTCTTTCAACTGTTATACCAAAATACTCATTGCGTTCGTCACGAGAGACCTGTGATTCATGCACATTTAGACGCTTTGCTAACTCTCTTTGAGAGAGTCCTTGAGCAATTCGCAGTGCTACAAGGAGGCGTCCAGCTCCTTGGAAGTTTATGATCTCTTCAAATTCCCCACGACGAAGCCTTTCGTAACTTTCGACTTCTTCAACAAGCTGCATATGGAAGGATTCCATCGGGTCAGTGACCCGCTTGATCTCTTCGCTGTTCAGACCTTCATTCTTAAGCCGAGATTTATGCTCAGAAAGTCGGGTCCTTTCTGAAGACAAGCGCGCTACAGCTTCCTTGTATTCAGATTCGCTGCGAATCATGGCGCATCTCCTGGCCGGATTTTAATGATGCCCTTCGGCGCACCATTTCGCCTCGCTTGACGGAATGCCGACGGGAACTCTAGCTCCTGGCCGTGGATGTCAAAGATTCCACACCCTGAGCCGGGTACATGCGGGTACAATTCAACTCGGTATTGGTGCCACATCGGCAGTTGCTTCTTGGGATACCCTCTGTAGGGACGCCGCGAGGTAGGCTCCCATGTCCAAATTTTATAAGGATCAAGAAGGTTTAGCTGCCGCGTTAAATCTCCACTTTTTAGCATGTTTATATCACACTCGAAATATCCGTCAATATCGTTTGGGTGGTCCTTGTCTTCGACGAATGATCCATTGATAAAGATGTTTGTCACACCAATTGTCCAAAGTTGCTTCGTCATAATTTCTAGATTGTTGACGAGTTTTTCTCGCCATGCGACATCCCAAGTTGGGTAAACAGATGTTCTCGGTCCAAGTACTAAAGCGGACTGGCTTAGTTGCGTTAAAGAGACTTCATAATCCCCAAGAGGCAGTAAGCCATCCGGCAGAAAATCTGGAATTAACGGCACCTGACCTCTCCGAGAACGCAGAACTTGACACGCTACGCACACTTGACAAATACGGCAAGTAGGTATTGCGATCTGATCGACTCTCTGTCCGAAGCGGCTACATGTGGTATCTTACCGAAGAAAATTTTCCATATGCTGATGTGAGTTAATGCTGATCCGAATGTGCCGCTCGCGGCTATCGCACCACTTCCCAAAGCAGCACCCGCCCCGCCCCCGGCTGGGACCGCACGGTGCCCTTCAGCCCCTGATGCCGAAGCGTTGACACGATGCGTTTGGTGATCTGCTCAACGAGCTTGCGGTCCTGCCCGTCCATGCCCCGCTCCGCCATGAACCGGGCGGCCACGTCGGACGTGGGCACCGGCTCCACAGCGTCCCGCAGCACGCCCAGGACAAAGCGGCTCATCTCCCCAGGACGTACCACATCGGGTCCGCGTGGGCGCTTGGTCCGGATGCTGCCGAGGTCATAGTCGGGATCGAATTGCCGGATCACCGCGTCGAGATGGCCCAGGTCGGTGCCGATCTGCGCCAGCCTGGCGCGGAGGGTTTCAGCCTCGCCGGCCAGCTCGGCACGGCGCTTCGCTAGGCCCGCAAGCACGTAGTCGGTCATCGGATCGCCCTTGTCTGTGGAGGGCAATCATTGTAAATGAATCAATGCGTTAGCGGGAGCGGGCGCTTGGTGTGGTTGCTACCTAATACCGCGCAGTAGCCACCTCGGCCGGGCGTTGCCGCTGCCCATAGTGGAAAGCAGCCGTACGCTGCCGCCTGACCCAGTTCTTGGCGCGCGGGCGCAGCGGGCATTGAGCATCTCGGTCAGGCAGGCCATCATGGTGCTGGACTCCTCCCAAGGTTGCCCCATGACCAAGCGCGCAATCATCCCGCCTGAGCTGCGTGCTGCAGCCGAGCAATCGAAGATGTCGCCGGCCATCGTGTCCGGTGAGCATGTCTTCCTGACCGGCGCCACAGGAGGTGATGCGCATGGCCGGATGCCGGACGACCCCGAGGCCCAGTTCAGGAATGCCTTCAGGAAGATCGGCCTTGTCTTGGAGGCAGCCGGGCTGACGTTCCAGTCGGTTGTCGAGATGACGACCTACCACGTCGGGCTGCGTGAGCACTTCGAGCTTTTCGACGCAATCCGCCTCGAACACGTTTGCGAACCCTATCCGGCCTGGACGGCCGTCGAGGTCGCTTGCCTCCGGCGCGAGGGCGCGATTGTTGAAATCTGTATCATCGCGAGCACCGATCCGGACGGTTGAGGCTGTCCGCTTCAGGCGCGAAGCTGTGGGGCCGCGTTCCCACAGATGTCCAACAGGGTCGCGAGCTGCCACGAGAGATCCGGGTCGTGCCGACCGTGCAACGTGAGACACGGGATCAGCCGGAGGTCCTGGCCTTCCTGGCGAGGGCGGATGAACGCTCGGCATTACTCTACCCTGCGGAAAGCAGATACGGCCTGGCTTTGCCGGCGCTCCTGTCAGCCGACGTGCGGTTTTTCGTTGCCCGGCAGGACAGCCGTGCCCTGGGGTGTGGTGGTTACACGCTCATCCCGGAGCGAGCGGCGGAGATGAAGCGCCTGTTCGTCGATGCGGCCGCAAGGGGCCGAGGAGTTGGGGGCGCGCTCGTTCGAGCAATCGAACATGCTGCCGCCAAAGAGGGCGCCCGGACATTGTTCCTGGAAACGGGGGTCAAGTCGTTCGAGGCTCTCCGGCTCTACAATCGCTTGGGGTTCGTCAGGTGTGGACCCTTTGCAGCCTACCGAAGTGATCCGCTAAGCGTCTTCATGCTGAAGCCGCTGCTGTAAGTCGAGGGACGGAATGGTAGGGCCGCACTAAGCCGAGGGCCGCGGTAGCCGTTTCAGCCAGGGCCGTGAGGAAGGGAAGACGACCCAGTACCGCAAACATCCAGTTGACCTGGCCCCTGGGACCGCCTCGATAAGAACAGGGGCCAGCGAACAACGAGGTGTTCCGTGAACCCTTCCGCCCGCTTCCTCAATCCTTCCGAAGCCGCTAAGCAGCTCGGCGTCTCCGCCAAGGCCCTCCGGCTTTACGAGCAACGTGGCCTGGTGGCTCCGGCCCGCACCGCAGCCGGGTGGCGGGCCTATGGTCCCGGCGAGATGGCTCGGGCCGCCGAGATCGTGGCCCTGCGCGCACTCGGCCTCAGCCTCGCCCAGGCGGCGAGAGTGCTGAAGGGCGATCCCGCGGGCCTGGAAGCCGCCCTGGCCGCGCACCAGGCAGCACTCGAAGGCCAGCTCCGCCAGCTCGCCGGCACTGTCGAGAGGGTTCGCAGTCTCCGGGCCGACCTCGCCCACGGCCAGGCGCCTGCCGCCGGAGAACTGGCGCGTCTGCTGGAGCCAACTGCCGAGTTCCGCGTCGCCTTCGATCTTCCCTGGCCTTGGGGCGGCGAGCCGTTCGCGTTGCGCGGCATCCGGCCGCTGACCTACATCACCGGCCCGCTGGGCAGCGGCAAGACACGGCTGGCCCAGCGCCTCGCCGAGACCCTGCCCGATTCCGCCTTCCTGGGCCTGGACCGGCTGACGGATAACGGCGCGGCGGCCCGGGCGCGGCTGGATGCCGACCCGGCTCTCAAGTCGCGGGTCGATCAGAGCCTGGTCTGGCTCGCCGAGGACGGCGCCGCGGCGTCAGATGCCCTGGTTGCCCTGCTGGTCGCATTGGAGGCCGAAGGCCCGGCCGTCCTGGTCATCGACATGGTGGAACAAGGGCTGGATCATGCCACCCAGGAGGCCCTGATCGCCCATCTACGCCGCCGTGGGCCGAGCGGCCGGCCGCTCTTCCTGCTCACGCGCTCCTGCGCGATCTTGGACCTGACCGCCGTGGGCGCACACGAGGCCGTTATCCTCTGCCCCGCCAACCACAGCTCACCCACCCTCGTCGCTCCCTATCCCGGCGCTCCCGGCTATGAGGCCGTCTCTACCTGCCTGGCCTCGCCGGAGGTGAGGGCCCGGACGAAGGGCGTCATCGCGTGGCGGCCCCAGGTGGCATGATGGGTTGTTCCCCTCGCAAGGAGGGCAGTCATTCAACCTCGTAGCGCCACGCCATCTCCCGTGCCAACGTCTCGCCATGCGTATCGCCGTTCTTGCCGACGCCCACGGCAACCTCCTCGCACTCCAGGCCGTGCTCGCCGACCTGCGCGCGGCCTCGCCTGATCTCATCGTCAACCTGGGTGACCTCGCCACCGGCCCGTTCGATCCGGCCGGCAGCGCCGACGCGCAGATGGCGCTCGGCTGCCCCACCGTGGCCGGCAACCACGAACGCAACCTCCTGGAAGGCGACGACACCAGCTCCTCCGTCGCCTTCGCGCGGCCGTTGCTATCGACGGCCCACCTCCGCTGGATCGAAAGCCTGCCGGAGACGCTGCAGCTCGCGGACGGCGACGTGATCGCCTGCCACGGCAGCCCGGCCGGCGGCGACCTCGATTACCTGCTGGAGGACGTGTCCTCCGGCCGCCCGGTGCTGGCGTCCGAGAATGCGATCCGTCCGCGGCTCCAAGGCATCGGCCCGGCCACCCTCGTCCTGTGCGGCCACACGCACATGCCGCGAGTGGTGCAGCTCGGCCCCGTGCTGGTGGTCAACCCGGGCAGCATCGGCATGCCGGCCTACACCGACGACGGCGCGGTGCCGCACGCGGTCGAGACCGGCGCGCCGCACGCGCGGTATGCAGTGGTCACGCGCGGGCCACGCAACGCTTGGTCGGCCGAGCTGCGCGCCGTCGCCTACGATTGGGACCGGGCGGCCCGGCAGGCCGCCACCCATGGCCAGCCTGCGGTCGCACGCTGGACCGCAACCGGCCGGACGTGACGGCCGAGATCTTCCTGTTGCGGCATGGCGCGACCGAATGGAACGCCGCCGGGCGCTTCCAGGAACAGCGGGATTCGACGCTGACAGCGTGCGGGCGCGAACAGGCAGCCCAGCTCGGCCGCATCCTTGCCCGGACGCTCGCGTCGGCCGGGGTGCAGGCGACAGGTCGTTTTGCCAGTGTCCTGTCATCGTTGTTGGCAGCCGCAAGCCACCTTGAGCGGTCCTTCGCTCTTTTGATCTCGCCTTGCTAACCTGCCGAGACGGCAAGGTGGGCGGTTTTCCTCAGCGGTCCCGTTGGAGCGGGCAAAACAACACTGGGACAAGCGCTCGCCGAACGGCTCTCAGAGCCTGTTTGAGTGACCCGTTTGCGCCTCGATCCCATTTCTACCCTCGGAAGA
>CALMAB010000147.1 GCA_937858325.1 uncultured Acetobacteraceae bacterium | reverse complement strand
CCCTGGACGCGCCGGCGCCGGCCGCGTCCAGGGTGCCGAGCACCTCGCCCACCTCCACCTCCGCGCCCTCCGCGGCGGCGATGTCACCGAGGGTGCCGGCGCCGGGCGCGTTGACCTCCACCGTGACCTTGTCGGTTTCAAGCTCCACCAAAGGCTCGTCCGCCGCGACGCTCTCGCCCGCCTTCTTCAGCCAGCGCGCCACCGTCGCGCTGGTAACGCTCTCGCCCAGCGTAGGAACCTTGATCTCGGTGGCCATTCGTTACCTGTCCTTACCCATTCATGCCGAGCGCGTCGCGCACCAGCGCCATCTGCTCCGCCGCGTGTACCTTGGCGAGGCCGGTGGCCGGACTTGCAGCCTCCACCCGGCCGGCGTAGCTGGGCCGCGTGGCCCGGCCACCATTGCCCGCCAGCACCCGCTCGATCCGGCGGTCCACGAAGCTCCAGGCGCCCATGTTCGCCGGCTCCTCCTGGCACCACACCACGTCCGCATTGATGTAGGGCTTCAGCGCGGCGGCGAGGGTCTGCCCCGGGAACGGGAAGATCTGTTCCAGGCGGATGATCGCCACGTCCTTGATGCCCTTTTCCCGGCGCTCCGCCAGCAGGTCGTAGTAAACCTTGCCGGAGCAGACCACCACACGCCGAACCTGGTCGGCGGGCACCAGCGTGTCCAGCTCGTGCAAAACGACGCTGAAATGGCTGCCCTCCGCCATGTCGGCCAGGTTGCTGACCGCGAGCTTGTGCCGCAGCAGCGACTTCGGCGTCATGATGACCAGCGGCTTGCGGAAGTTGCGCTTCAACTGGCGGCGCAGCGCGTGGAAGTAGTTGGCCGGCGTGGTCAGGTTGCACACCGTCATGTTGCGCTCGGCGCAAAGCTGCAAATAACGCTCCAACCGCGCCGAGCTGTGCTCCGGCCCTTGCCCTTCGTAGCCGTGCGGCAGCAGCAGGGTGAGGCCGCTCATGCGCAGCCACTTGGTTTCCCCGCTCGCCAGGAACTGGTCGATGATGACCTGGGCGCCGTTGGCGAAGTCGCCGAACTGCGCTTCCCACAGCACCAGCACCTTGGGATCGGCGAGGGTGTAGCCGTACTCGAAGCCCAGCACGCCCTGCTCCGACAGCAGCGAGTTGAAGATCTCGATCTTCGCCTGGTCCGGCCGGATGTTGTTGAGCGGCACGTACTCGTTCTGGTTGGACTGGTCGGTCAGCACCGCGTGGCGCTGGCTGAAGGTGCCGCGCTGGCAGTCCTCGCCCGACAAGCGCACCCGGCTGCCCTCGATCAGCAGGCCGCCGAACGCCAGCGCCTCCCCGGTGGCCCAGTCGATGCCCCCGCCGGTCTCGATCATGGCGCGCTTGGCTTCAAGCTGCCGGGCGATCTTGGGGTTGAGGTCGAAGTTGTCCGGCGGGGTGTAGAGCGCGTGGCCGACCTCCCGGAGCTGCTCGGTGGACAGCTCCGTCGTGTCCTCATGGCGCTCGTCCAGCTGGTCGGAGCGCGACAGCCCGGCCCAATGCCCCTCCAGCCAATCGGCCTTGTTCGGCTTGTAGGCCTGCGCCGCCTTGTAGGCGTCCTCCAGCGTGTTCTGGAACCCGTCCCATAACGCCTGGGCGTCCTCCGCGGTCACGCTGCCCTCGGCGGCCAGGCGCTCGGCATACAGCGTGCGCGTGGTCGGACGCTCCTTGATCGCGCGATACATGATTGGCTGGGTGAATGCCGGCTCGTCCGTTTCGTTGTGGCCGTGGCGGCGGTAGCACACGATGTCGAGCACGAAGTCGGTGGCAAAGGTTTGCCGGAACTCGGCCGCGAGGCGGGCGCAGAAGATCACCGCCTCCGGCTCGTCGCCGTTGACGTGCAGGATGGGGCATTGCACCGACTTGGCGACGTCCGTGCAGTACAGGCCGGAGTAGGCGTGGGCGGGAACGGTGGTGAAACCGATCTGGTTGTTGACGATCAGGTGGATGGTGCCGCCGGTGCGGTAGCCGATCAGCTGGCTCATCGCCAGCGTCTCGTATACCAGGCCCTGGCCGGCGAACGCCGCGTCGCCGTGCATCAGGATGCCCATGACACTGCGCCGGGTCTTGGTGTCGCCCGCCATGTCCTGCCGCGCCCGCACCTTGCCGATCACCACGGGATCGACGGCTTCCAGGTGCGACGGGTTCGGCTGCAGCGAGATGTGGACGTCGTGCCCGGCGATCTCCACGTCCGTGCTGGTGCCGAGGTGGTACTTCACGTCGCCCGACCCCTGCACGTCCTCTGGCTGCGTGCTGTTGCCGCCGAACTCGCTGAACACGGCGGTGAAAGGCTTGCGGACGATGTTGACCAGGGTGTTGAGCCGCCCGCGGTGCGGCATGCCGATGGCGATCTCCCCCACCCCGGCGCGCGCCGCCGTGTCGATGATCGCGTGCAGCGCCGGGATCGTGACCTCGCCGCCTTCCAGGCCGAAGCGCTTGGTGCCGACGTAGCGTTTCTGGCAGAACGTCTCGAAGCCCTCCGCCTCCGTCAATTGCGCGAGGATGCCGCGCTTGGCGGCGGGGTCGAAGCCGCCCACCCAGGGCGCGCCCTCGATCCGGCGCTGGATCCAGTTCTTCTGCTCGGGGTCCTGGATGTGCATGAACTCGACGCCGATCGGCCCGCAGTAGCTGGCGCGGATGATGCGCGTGATCTCCCGCACCGTGGCGGTTTCGCGGCCGAGCACGTTGTCGATGAAGATGGGGCGGTCCAGGTCGCCCGGCCCGAAGCCGTAGCTGGCCGGATCAAGCTCGGGGTGCGACTTCGGCAGCTGCAGGCCGAGCGGGTCGAGTTTGGCCTCCAGGTGGCCGCGCACGCGGTAGGCGCGGATCAGCATCAACGCGCGCAGGCTGTCGAGCGCCGCCGCGCGCACCTGCTCGGGGGCTGCCGCGCCCGGCACCGGCG
>CALMAB010000146.1 GCA_937858325.1 uncultured Acetobacteraceae bacterium | reverse complement strand
GCATCCGCGGCCTCGGCGCCAAGGGCATGCGGGTGTGGGACTTCGGCTGGCAGGTCGCGATGAAGGGCTGGGCCGCCGGCCCGGGCAAGCCGGACCGCACCCCGATCCGCCTGATGATGCATGCCACCGATCCGGCCAGGCTGGAGGGACGCATCGGGCACCCCGCCTCGCAGGGCTGCATCCGCATCCCTTCGGCGATGAACCGCTTCCTAGACCACCATGGGGTGCTGGACTCGGAATACGAGCGGCTGGCGGCCACGGACATCAGGTTCCGCTCGCTTCTGCTGCCCGGGCGCGAGCCGACGGCGTTGGCCGGGAACACGCTCGTGGTGGTGGACTCCGGGGAGAGGAACACGGCGGCGACGGTGGCGAGCCGGCTGCCTGCGCCGTAGCCGACCGCACCCAGGAGGCTTGCCATCCGACGCCAGCGCCCAGCTTGCCGCCGGTCCGGCCCACGGGCGGAGCCAACGAAGCCAGTTGAGCAACGCTTGCACGACCGGGTGCGACTGTGGGTTGTCTGCCTCCCGGCCGGCTTCGGATGCGGAAAACGCGCCGAAGCCGCTGTGCAGCGCTCCTGGCGCGCTTGCGAGGCATGTCCCGGCGGGCCGGCGCCTGACAATTCCTGACCTTCCCCGATTGGAGCCGCAGCCAACATGAAAGGCTGGGCAGAAAGGGGAAGTCGGGGTGAGCGGGAACTTGGACGAGCTACAGGGAAGGATGCTGGCCAGACGAAGGAGATCCCGTGCCCGGAACGCGGCCGTTGGCGGCCTTGTCCTGGCGGCCGTCGCCTCCGGCCTGGGCTTTGCCGCCGTCCTGCTTTGGCAGCAGGCCGGCTTTCCGAAGTCTGCGGCAGGCCACGCCGCTTCCTCCGTCCGGGCGGATTGACGGGACCTGTCCGGGTGCCTGGCGAAGAAGACATCTTGGCCCGACGCTGCCGCAAAAGTTCGTACGGACGCCGCCGGTAGGCCAAGCAGGCCAGAACAGGCTACCACCTCGCCAAAACAGCACCTTCGCGACCGCTTCCGCCTCCGTTGGGCAGCCTCACCACCGTCATGGCTGTCCTTCCCCCCGCCCCGCAGCCGAGAACCGCTGCACCGCCTCCGGCGCCTGCGCCACGGCCAGCAGCGCCGGCCAGTCGTCGGGCGGGTTGCCGGCCGCCAGCATGGCGGCAAACACCGCATACGGGTCCGAGCTGGCCCCCGCCTTGCGCAGCGTGTCCCGGTCGTTGACCCAGGCATGCACGATCACCCGCGCCCGGGAGTCGGCCCGGAAGAACAGCCGGAACCGGTTGCCCCCGAACTTGGCCCGGAACCAGTGCCGGCGGTGCCGCCCCAGCGTGTTGCCTTGGCGAAACTCCGGCGCCAGCGCGTCGTGCGGGATGCGATCCAGCACCAGGCCTCTCAGAGCCACGAGGAGGCGGGCGTCGGCCTTACCCTGCCACCCTCCGGTCCCACCCCTGCTTGGCCCGCTCCACGGCCGCCAGAAGCCGTTCCAGTTGGTCCAGGAACATGGGTCGACGCCGGGGCAGGAGCCGGCTCGCGGCTTTGAAAGCGGCTGCCACGGTGCACGGATCGGGGGCATGGACGCCATGTCCCCAACTCCGCCTGGCCTCAGGCGCTGCGAACGCAGGTCGGGCGTTCGAACCCCAGCATGCGGTTGAGGGCATGGACAGACACCGCGGCCTCGGTCGCCCGGCGCTCGTCCATGGCAAGGCTGCAACCGAACGCCGGGCGTCCGACGACCGGCTCAGCGCCGGTTGCTCCGCCGTGACGGCAGATGCCGGCCCCGACAACCCATCATCGGGCACGAGATTGGTTCAGCTCGTCGTTCCCTGGATGCTCAAGTAGCTGCTTCCGCTGGCCGGGTCGTGGCCGAAGAACACGCCCAGGCGCCCACGGCCGAGGTCGGCCTTGGTGTAGTTGGCGTACCCGGCCAGGGTCAGCGAGGCGGTCGGCCTGCCCTGCTCGGTCACGTGCAGCGTCAGGCCCGTGAACCCGGCCGCGCCCTGGTTGTCCTCCCAGTCCAGCGTCGCGGCCGAGGGTGCCACGCCGTAGATCGCGACCGCATCGCCCCGGCGGAAGTTGACCAGCGTGCTCCAGGCGTCGGCCACAGCCGCGCGGGCGTCGATCAGCACCGTGTCGGCGCCGGTGCCGTAGCCGGGATCGTAGAGGAGGACGAAGTTGGAGCCGGCGCCGCCATCCACCACGTTGGTGCCGCCGCCGCTCACGGCGAGGTGGCTGATGTCGATCCCGTCGTCGCCCGATCCGGTGCGGATGAAGTTGTCCGGCGCCGTCGCCGTGACGTTCACGTTGTCGGCTGTGACCGCGGTGAACTGGTTCCGCAGCGCGGCCACCGGGCCGTCATAGGCTTGGCCATCCTCCCAATCCGACACGCCGGTCGAGAGGTTCGTCACGAGGTATTGCTCGGCGCCGCTGGCCGGCGGCGGAGGGGGATCGACCACCGTGACCGGCGGCTTCGCGGCGGCGGGCGTGAACAGCTTGGCGTCCGCAGGCAGGCTGTTGGAACCGAAGTCCCTCGCGGCCCCTGCGGCGTTGATGTAGGCGCCGGGGGTAAGAAGGGTCGGCACGACGGTGAGGCCCAGCAATTGCCGGGTCAGAAAGGCGATGTGCCGCAGGTCGGAGATCGTTTGCGCCTCGACCGACGCGACGGTTTGGCTGCCCGTCAGCAGGGTTGGATCGACCGTCGCCGTTTCCAATTGCTCCAACGCGGCGACGAGAGCGGCAGGCGGCCCGTCGTTGCCGGCGTATGCCGTGCTGCCGCTGTTCAGGATGTTGATGAAGCCGTGCGGCCCGTAGAGCTTCGGCAGGTTCAGCAGTTCCCGGACGGCGAGGTCGTGGATCGTGGCAATGTCGGGATCGTCTGGCATCGGTCGGCTCGCCTTCCGCAGGACACCCCAGAGTGGCAGCATCCTGCCCATCGCCGCAACATGGCTTTGTGCTCGACAACGGGCCAGCGTGCGGGTGGTGCCCTCGGCACCGTCGGAGGTTTCCCCCCATGCCGCCATCGCCAGACCCCTTGGGGGCATCATCAAGCCGTTGGGGTTCGGCTGCGATGAGGCCCGCGACGGAGCGGGAGGAGATCGCCGCCTGGCACCGGCGCGGCTGGGACGGGACGATGGCGGGCTTCGCCGCCCGCGAGCAACCGGACCAGCCAAATGACTGAGAATGGCTTCCAGGGCCGCAACTTGGATCACCCTCGCCCGCGATGGCGAGGACAAGGCCAGGGAGCAACGTAGACCTTTGGTAAACGTTTGCTAAACGTCCAAGTGGTAGGTAGCGGTTTAGGTTCGAGGCGGCCAGCCTCGCCCGCGCCAACAACATCGTCACGCGGCTCCGCCTTGAGCACACGACCGCGGGCGCGGTGCGTGCCGCCTACCTGGCGGACCGCGACATCCTTGCCGCGAACGGCTACGCGGTGGAAGAGCTCCGGCTTGCCAAGGGCATCGCCCACGCGCGCGTGTCGGCCGCCGGCCGGATCGTGCCCGTGGACCGGGACATCGTGGTGGAATGGGCGCGGCTGCTGGGCGAGCACGACCGCAACCGGGACGACACGGTGGTGGCGGCCACGGCGCGGGTGCGCGGGCTGATGGTGGCCACCCGCAACGTGCGGCACTTCCGCGGCCGGGGCGTGCGCGTGCTGGACCCGTTCAACGCGGTGCCAACAAGTCATGGAGGTGTAGCGCCGCTGGTGCGTGCCTCCCCTTGCAGCGCCAGGGCAGGTCCGTCCCGCCGCGTCACTCGGACGCCTTGCCGCAAAGACGACCAGGCAACCCAGAGCCGCCGCGACGCCACAGGCCGCCCAGCCGCACCCGGCGGCGCGGGACAGCAGCCCGCGCAGGAGCACGCCGGGGCCGGATCCCGGGGCGGCCCCGGCGTGCTCCTG
>CALMAB010000145.1 GCA_937858325.1 uncultured Acetobacteraceae bacterium | reverse complement strand
CCGGCATATACCTACACAAATACGCACCACGTGCATCCACGGCAGGCAACGCAACGCACCTCACCGGCGTGCCTTGCGCGCCGCATAACGAGCATCACGCTCGGCCTTACGCTGAGCCTTGATCTCCTCATCCCGTGCTGCTTGCTCAAGCTTGCGCTGGGCTTCCGCGGCGGCTTGCGCCGCCAACTCCGCAAGACGAGCTTGGTCTTCTGCGATACGGCGCACCTCTTCAGCTTCCTTGATCCGCCTGCGCTCTGCTGCACGAACTTCTCGCGCTTCGGCGATTGCCTTACGTTCCGCGGCGCGTGCCAACACCGCAGGGTCGTCCGGCGCCGGCTTGGCTCGGAACTTCTCAAGCATCGCCTTCTTAGCCGCTGCAGCCGCCTCGGCGCGGTCGGAAAACTTACTGCCTTTGAAGCCACTCATAAACTTCGTCTCTCCTGAAACTTGGTCCAAACGACCGCTTTCGATAGGGTGAGCTGCTAGCGCCGGCTTGGCCCCGCCTCAAGCAACGATAGGTTCTGCTGCGCCAGATCACCCGTTGCGTTGCTGGGCGCCAAGGTGATGGCACGTTCCCAGTCGCGCCGCGCGCCTTCGCGGTCGCCCCGGCGCTGGCGCAAGATCCCGCGCTCGAGCAATGCGTCCGCATTCTCCGGCTCCAGTGCGAAGGCGCGGTCGATGTCATCCTGCGCCAAGCCCATTTGGTTCAAATGCCGCCAAGCCGCGCCGCGGAACACCAACGCGTCAACCCGACGCGGATCGAGATCGAGCGCACGGGTCAGGTCATCCACCGCTTCATCATACCGCTCAAGGCTGGCTGCGGCGATCGACCGGTCGATCAGCAAGCCCGGATCGTCGGGGGTCAACGACAAAGCAAGCGTCGCCGCGCCGAACGCCCTGCCGGGATCCCCTGCCATCAGCCAAGCCTGGCCCGCTTGTCCGTAGAGGCTGGCCCGGGCCGCCTCTCCAGGGCTGCCATTGGCCAGCTTCTCCATCCGTTCCGCGCCCTTTTCCGGCGTGCCCAGGGTGATCTCGGCAAGCGCGCGGCAATGCATGGCGCCGTCGCCGCCCCCGGTGGCTTCCCAGGCATCGGCAAAGGCGTACGCTCCCTGCGGATCGGAACCCAACATGCCGAGGCATCGGTCGTAGTCCTCGCCCTGCGCGATGCGCGGCAGGCTTGGCTTAGCCGGCCCTGGCAGACTTTCGGCCCTGCTCGCCGGGATGAGGCTGTGATCACGGTTTGAACCGCAGCCCATAGCGGCCATTGTGGCCAAAATCCCGCCGCCGATGCACGCAATCCGCTTATCCATTCTGTCGTGAATATAAGCCGGCTCGCACGCATGGGCAAACCGGGTAGAATGCAGAATGGATGAAGCAAATCTGATCCTGTTCGGGCTGGGCTATACGGGCACAGCCATTGCCGCGCGCGCGGCGGCACGGGGCTGGCGGGTGACGGCAACAAGCCGCGACCCTTCTGGCCGCCAGGCACCTCCGGGCGTTGACCTGGTATACTTCGCTGACGCCGCCGCGCCATTGAGCGAAGCCACGCACATCCTGCAAACGGCCGCCCCGGACGAGCACGGCGACCCGGCGCTGGCCCGCTACAGCGACGCGATCCGCGCCAGCACGCGGTTGCGCTGGGCCGGGTATCTTTCGACGACCGGCGTTTACGGCGACCGCGGCGGCGGCTGGGTGGACGAGGACACGCCGGTGGCGCCCACCGTGCCGCGGGCGCAGCGCCGGGTGGAAGCGGAACAGGCATGGGTCGCGGCGCTGCCGGGCCGCCCGGTTGACCTGTTTCGGCTGGCCGGCATCTACGGCCCTGGCCGGTCGGCGTTCGACGACCTGCGCAGCGGGCAGGCGCGGCGCGTGCTGAAGCCCGGCCACCTGTTCGGCCGCATCCACCGCGACGACATCGCCGCTGCCGTGCTGGCCGCCATGCAGCAGACGCGCACGCCGGGTGTCCGCGTGCTGAACCTGGCCGATGACGAGCCGGCGGCCAGTGCGGACGTGACCGCCGAGGCCGCGCGCCTGCTGGATATGCCGCCGCCGCCGTTGGTCCCCTTTGCCGAGGCGGTGGAGGGCATGAGCGCGATGGGGCGCAGCTTCTGGAACGAGAACCGCCGGGTCCGCAGTGAGAAAACGCAGGCGCAGCTCGGGCTGCGCTGGCAATACCCGACCTACCGGGAAGGCCTACGCGCCATCCTGCAGCAAGAGGTCGCCGAGCGCCCGCCTCAGTAGCGCCAGGTCGGACGGGCGGGACAGCCGGTGGTCGCCGTCCTTGATCAGCGTCGCATGCACGTCATCGGACTGCAGCCGCTCCGCCAGGCGCAGCGTCGCCTGCCACGGCACGTCCGGGTCCCGTTGCCCGTGCAGCAGGCGCACCGGGCATTGGAGCGGGATCGGTCGGTCCAGCAGCAGCCGGGTGCGGCCGTCCGCGATGAGGGCGGCCGTGACCGGGGTGGGGTCGCCATACTGGCTGGGGAGGTGCAGCACGCCGTCACGCTCCAGCCGGGCGCGTTCGTCCGGCATCATGGCCTGCCACATCAACTCCTCGGTGAAGTCCGGCGCCGCCGCGATCCCGATCAGCCCGGCGATGCGCCCCGGCCGGGCAAGCGCCGCCAGCAGGGCGATCCAGCCGCCCATGCTCGATCCGACCAGGACCAGCGGCCCCTCGGTCAAGCGGTCGATCAGCACCAGCACGTCATCCGTCCAGCGCCCGACCGTGCCGTCCGCGAACGCCCCGCCGCTGGCGCCGTGGCCGGAATAGTCCAGCCGCAGGCACCCCGTCCCGTGCTCCGCGCAGAACGCCTCGGTCAGAGTCGCCTTTGCGCCGGTCATGTCGCTTTTGAAGCCCGGCAGGAACACGGTTGTCGGCCCGCGTCCCGGCGTCCGCACCCAGGCCAGGGCCACGCCATCGCCTCGGTCCGTTTCGCCAACCTGTTGCATGCACCGCCCCCGAGCCACCCGCGTGTTATACGGCCCCCATGCCCGTCCTTCCACCCGGCGCCGCCGTGCTGCAAGTGCTCCCCTCGCTCGACACCGGCGGTGTGGAGCGGGGTACGGTGGAAATGGTGGAGGCTATCGCCGAGGCCGGCGGCGCCGCGCTGGTGCGGGCG
>CALMAB010000144.1 GCA_937858325.1 uncultured Acetobacteraceae bacterium | reverse complement strand
CCTCGGGGCAAGCGGCGACCTGGGCGGGCGGCTGCTGGCCGCGATGCGCGCTGGGCTGGCCGCGGGCGGGGAAGCCGGGCCGATCCACTCCGCGGGCCTGTGCCTGGTGTGGGAGGTGCCGTGGCCGGTCGCCGACCTGCGGGTGGACTGGACGGATGAGTGCCCCATCGCCGCGCTGGACGCGCTGTGGACGCGCTACCGGCCGCAGCTCGACGATTACGTGACGCGCGCCCTCCATCCCCGAGCCGCCCCCGGCTACGGCGTGCCCGGCGATCCCTGACGTCTCGCCCCGCGTGCTGCGCGATGTCGTGGCCGCCGATGCCGGCAGCGTCACGGAGGCGGCCCGCATCAGCCTACGCGTTCCCAGGTGAACTCGGTTCCGGTAAAATCTGCAAGGAACGCCTCCCTGTCTGGGTTCGGCGTTTCACTCGGGGTCTGCCGCCCCCGCATCCGCGCGATAACGACATGCGTCGTGACAAAGGTCACACCCCCGAATCCGGGCACTCCTTAGAGTATTGGCGGCCGTTAAGACTGTGACCGGGACTTGAAGTCCCGTGCGCCGAAAGCACGGCCGTCAGTCTAGGAAAGCCAACAAGGGAGAGTCAACATGATCGCGAAGTTGATGATTGCTGCCGTTAGCCTCGTCTTGAGCGTGTCGGCGGACAGGGCATTTGCAGGCGAGGGCAACGGTGATCCGTTTCCTTACCAAGCCGACGCCTATGTCACCGCCCGTCCGGCACTCATGGCCGACACCGGGTCCGGTGCGTACCCGCAGCCCACGGGCAACCGCGTCCAGCCTTCTTCCCTGGCGCAGCTCGAGCCAGCGGCTGGCAGCGAGGGCCTGATCCAGTCCACCCTCTCGCTGCCGCGCGGCGCGGGCGCCCCTACGGCCGCCTATGCCCAAACGGAGAGCGCGCACCCCCACGTGACCGCCCGCTCGGAGCGCAGGCGCACCATGGAAGTCGGCGAGGGGCGGCGCAGGAGTTGAGCCGCGTTGCGGGATTGCGCAACGGGGCCAGTCCAAGGGCTGGACGACCGAAGCGCAATCCGCCCCCCTGGCCGATGCTGGCAAGCCCGGCGTCGGCCAGATCGCGGCCTTGCCGCGTTACGGTCCGGCCTGTTTCCAGAAACGATGCTGTCCTCCGAGCCGGCATGACGGCGTTGGCACGCTCCGTGCTTCGCTCTCCTCGCATTGCTGAGGAGCTTGCCGCATGTCCGCCGCCCCGTTCCACCTCGCCTGGTTCCTGCAAGGCTCGAGCATCCAGGCCTGGGGCGAGCAATGGAGCGGCAACATCAGCGAGGAATGGATGTCGGCCGAGATGTTCCTGGACCTCGCCCGCTCCATCGAGCGCGCCTGCTTCGACTACCTGCTGATCGAGGACTCCATCTACATCGGCCAGAACTGGCAGAACTCGCGCGACATGTTCCTGCGCAACGGCATGTCCGTGCCGCGGCAGGAGCCTTCGGTGATCGCCGCGCTCATGGCGGCGGCGACCTCGCGGCTCGGCATCGTGCCCACGCTCTCGACCTTCGCCTACCATCCATACCTGACCGCCCGGATCGTCGGCACGCTGGACCAGGTGTCGGGGGGACGTGCCGGGTGGAACATGGTGACCGGCAGTTCCGACTATTCCGGCCAGAACTTCGGCCTGGACAGGCTGCCGGAGCACGACACGCGCTACGAGATGGCGGCGGAGTACATCGACGTGGTGACGCGGCTGTGGGACAGTTGGGAACCCGGCGCCATCGTCGCCGACCGCAAGACCGGCGTGCTGATCGATCCGGCCCGCGTCCACACCATCGATTTCAAGGGCGAATACTACGCGAGCCGCGGCCCGCTGAACTCCGGCCCTTGCCCGCAGGGCCGCCCGGTGATCGCGCAGGCCGGCGGCTCCGCCAAGGGGCGGGAAACCGCCGCGCGCTATGCCGACACGGTGGTGGCGCACCCGAAGGGGGTGCAGGCCATGAAGGACTACCGCCAGGACGTGCGGATGCGGATGCGCGCGGCCGGGCGGGACCCGGACAGCTGCAAGGTGCTGTTCATGGCGACGCCGGTGCTGGCCAACACGGACGAGGAAGCCCAGGCCCGCGCCGCCCAGCGCGGCGTCGCCACCACGGAGGAAGTGCACCGGCGGCTGGCTCAGATGGGATGGACCACCAACATCGACTTCTCCGGCTACGACCTCGATGCCCCGGTGGGGGAACTCACCACCAACGGCCACCAGTCCAGCCTGGCCAACTTCCTGAAGAAAGCCGGCGGGCGCACGTTGCGCGAGGCGATCCTTGCCTACACCAGCCACGGCGGCAGCGTGGACCTGGTCGGCACGCCGGAAACGGTCGCGGCGCAGATGGACGAAGCCATGCAGGAGGTGGGCGGCGACGGCTTCCTGCTCGTCCTGCCGAACGTCAGCCGCAAAACGGTGACGGAAGTGACGGACGGGCTGGTGCCGGCGCTGCAGCAGCGCGGGCTGGTGCGGCGCGCCTACGCGCACAAGCAGTTCCGGGACAACCTGCTGGAGTTCTGACCCGCCGGCTCACCCGAACGTTTGCAGCAAATCCTTTACCTGCGCCGGCGACAGCGTGCGGACCGGGGCGCCGCGCAGCGTGAGGAACAGCTTTGCCGCCTCCTCCAGCTCCTCCGCCGCGTACACCGCGTCGGTCAGCGTGCGCCCGCTGACCACGGGGCCGTGGTTCGCCAGCAGCACCGCCCGCGCCGTGCGCGCCTGCTCGGTGATGGCCGGCTCCATGGCGGCGTCGCCGGGGCGGTAGTACGGCACGACCGGCAGGCGGCGGCCGACGCGCATGACGAAGTATGGGGTGAGCGGCGGGATCGGGTTGTCCGCGTCCACGTCCGGAAGACACGCCGCCGCCGTCGCCGCCGTGGAATGCAGGTGTACTACCGCCCCGGCGTCCGCCCGCGCCTGGTAGAACGCCCGGTGCATGAACACCTCCTTGGACGGCGGGTCGCCGCCCACGTGCGCGAAATCCGCGTCCAGCCGCGACAATCGCGCCGGGTCCAGCCGGCCCAGGCAGGAGTTGGTCGGCGTCATCAGGTAGCCGTCCGGCAGCCGCACGCTGATGTTGCCGGCGCTGCCGACCGAGTAGCCGCGGGCGAACAGGCTCGCCGCCAACGTTGTCAGCAGGCCGCGCAGCTCCGTCTCGTCCATGCCCCCCTTATCCACGATCATCACCCCAACCGCTCGAACGCTTGCAGGAAGAAGACGCGCCCGCCGAAGTTGCCGGACTTCAGCGCCAGCAGCAGCGGCGCGGTCCCGCCCTCCGCATAGGTCCAGGGCACGCCGGGGTCGATCTCCGCCCCGATGCGCAGCCGCTTCACCCCGAGCCGGTTCACCACCGCGCCGCTGGTTTCCCCGCCCGCCACCACCATGCGCCGCACGCCTTGCGCCACCAGCCCGGCGGCGATCCCGGCCATCGTTTCCTCCACCAGCGCCCCCGCGGCGTCCCGGCCCAACCGCGCTTGCAGCGCCGCCACCCGGTCCGGCGGCGCTGCAAGCG
>CALMAB010000143.1:389-10926 GCA_937858325.1 uncultured Acetobacteraceae bacterium | reverse complement strand
ATAGGGGGCGTGGTGTTCGGCGCCGTCGGCGACAGGGCCGGTCTGCGCATCGCTCTCCTCGCAGCGGCGACGCTGTTCTCTGCATCGGCGATCATGGTGGCGAACGGAACAGGCGCCGGGCTTCTCGTGTTCGCGGCTGGCTGCTTCGGGGCGTCGTTCTTCCCGATCTTTGGGCTTTTGCCCGCCTATGTCGGCAAGACCGCCGAGGCAGACCTCACACCCGCGATCTGCGGGCTGGTCGAGTGCTCGCTGGGGCTGGGCGGCGCTCTGGGCAGCGTCCTGGGCGGGCTGAGCCCGCACCTGGCCGGCTCGTTCCGGCCAATGTACGTCAGCACCGGGGCAATTGCGGCCTTCATGGTCTGCCTGGCTTGCCTGCTGCCGAGAAAGGACCACCCACCTACTTGCGACCTGACGTTGGTTTCCAAGTGAAGGCTGGGAGGCGTGTCACACGGTGGCGAGCTGGCGGGGGTAGAACAACGTCCTGAGGCACCTCGCTCTGGCTGCCGAATGCTCGCATCCACTTGGGGTTGGTTTGCCGGATAGGGCATCCTGTCCATTCAGGGGCGGTTCCTGGCCACGGCCGTGATGCTCCTACAAGGATTTCTCGAAATGATAACGAAGAACGCCACCCCCTATGGTCTTGTTGCTACCCTGGTCCGCAATGACCTTTCTGGTTAGTCTGTATCCAGCTTGTTCATAAAACCCAATCGCTGCGGGTTGCAGTTCGGAAGTGCTTAGTTCGAGCATCAGCGCCTTTCGCGCACGGCACTCAGCTTCGGCAAACTGAAGCATAGATCGTGCGATCCCGGCTCGTCGCGCAGACGGGTCAACATACATGCGCCTCAACTCAAGAACACCAGGCGAGGCCAATTCAAGACCAAACATTCCAACCAGTTTCGCATCCCGGATGGCTACCCAGAACCCTCCCATCCGCTCCCCATAATAAGCTGTGATCCGCCCCATCTCCTCAGCCAAAGATTGAGCAATGTAATCTTCGAATACTTCACGCATAGCGGGCGGCGATAAGGCTCTGTTCACGGCGGTAAACAGCTCGCATACCTCTGTTGCGTCCCTCTCCTCAAAAGGCCGAATGGTTGGCGCCTTCCGCAACTCTCTCATGTGCCAGCCTTCCCATGGTTGGCCTCAAGCTCTATGGCATCATTCGCGCGCTTCATTTCTGCTGCCGTATTTCATGCTCCTGTGCGTTCGGTCGTGGGCGCATAGTCCCAGAACGTCCATCGCACCGGCAGCACAGTGCGGCGGCGCCAGCCGGCCGTGACGCGAACCCGCCACAGGCGTCCGGCAGGAGAGTTGCCGTCACTGGCCGTCGCGCGTCGGCAATCCCTGATCCATCGACAACGCCGGGATGGAGTCCTTGCACCATCCCACGATCCGAGCCGGCACGCCTACGACGGTGGCGCAGGGCGGCACATCCCGGAGCACGACGCTGCCTGCCCCCACCTTGGCACCGCGCCCCACCTCTATGTTGCCCAGCACCTTGACCCCGGCCGAGATCAGCACGCCATCGCGCACCTTCGGATGGCGGTCGCCGCGCTCCTTGCCGGTGCCGCCCAGAGTGACCCCTTGCATGATGGACACGTCGTCGCCGATTGCTGCCGTCTCGCCCACAACGAGGCCGGTGCCATGATCGATGAACACTCCGCGGCCGACCGGCACGGCGGGATGTATGTCCACGGCGAACACCTCTGCCGACCGGCCTTGCAAGTATCGCGCGAGGTCGCGGCGACCATCGCGCCAGAGCCGGTGTGCGACCCGGTGGCACTGCAATGCGTGGAAACCTTTGTAGTGCAGGAAAGGCGCGAGTACCCCCTCCGAGGCCGGGTCGCGGGTGCGGATTGCGGCCAGGTCCGCCGCCGCAGCATCGAGTGCCGCCGGATCGCCGGCCAGAGCCTCTCGGCCCAAGTCTTCCAGGTGCTCGGCCGGCACGGCGCGATCCGCGAGTTTGCGGGCCAGCAACGCACCAAGCGCCGCGGCGAGACCGGGGTGGCGCAGCACGCCGAGCGTCATAAGGTCGCGCAACACCGGCTCACGGATGGCAGCACGCCCGGCCTCGGCGTGCAGCACCACCCAGAGTTCGTCCGGCTTGGGGGGCACGTCCCACTCGGTAGCGGGAATGTCCGGTACGTCGGGAGCTTGTTGCAGCATGGCCGTGTTCCTGATCGGCTTGAGCGTACGAGAGTTCAGGGCGAGACGCGCCATGTCAACGTTCCGTGCTGGCTTCCAGGGTTGACCGGCTATGCCGCCCCTGCCGACTGTGGTGGAGGACGTGGAGTCGGCTTCGGGATGGCAAGGATGATGGTAGGCCCGTCACTCAGGGCCATCCGCCGGTGAAGTGGACGGCCTGGCCGGTGGTGAACCGCGACCGGCCCGAGGCGAGAAACGCGATCAGCTCGCCGACTTCCTCGGGCTCCCCTAGCCGGCCGGAGGGCACGAGCCGGGCGATCTCGGCCCGCCCTTTGGGATCGTCCACGAAGTGCGCTCGGGGATAGTACATCTCGCTCTGGAGATAGTTCGGGCAGACAGCGTTCACCTGGATACCGAACGGCGCGGCCTCTCTCGCCAGGGCCTGCGCGAACGCGGTCGCCGCCGCGCGCACGCTCGTCGGCACCGCGAAGCCCGGCTCGGGGCTGAGTGGCCGCGCCGAGGTCACGAACACCAGGCTGCCGGCCCCGCGCGCCTTCATCGCCGGCAAGAGGAGTTGGGCGAGGCGGAAGGGGAACACGACGACCGCCTCGAAGGTCGCCCTGAGGTCGCCGAGAGCTACGTTCTCGACCGGCACGGGCGAGATCGGATGCACGTCGTTCGATACGGCCGCGTCGAGGACGATCTCCTGCGCCTCCATTTCCCGCGCGATCTCGTCCGGCGTCTGCGCTGCGAGGCAGGTCGTCCCGGCGAGTTCGGCTTCGTAGCGCGTGCGCTCCGTGGGGTCTGCGAAGGAGCGGTCGTGGCAGACGACCGTGTATCCCTGGCGCAGCAGGACCGGGACGACGCCCGGCCCCGCATACCGTGTGACGTTGGTGACGAGCGCTGCCGTCATGATGACATCCTCCTACCAATCAAAAACACCAGCCTGATCGTGCTGATAGCTGTCCAACCTTATGGAATGAGAAGGATACTGCCCGTGGTGCGGCCAGCCTCAAGGTCGGCGTGCGCCTGCGCTGCTTCGGCTAGTGGATATTCGGCACCAACCGGAACGTGCAGCCAAGTCGCCAGCGCCGTGAACAACTCCGCCGCTGCGGCCCGGTAGGTGTCTGGCTCGTTCGCATATGCGATGACGCTCGGCCGGCTGAGTGCGATAGGGCGAAGCGGGCCAAGTTCGGTCACGTCCAGTGGCGGGATGGGGCCGCCTGACTGCCCGAGGCTTGCCGCCATGCCAAACGGTCGGACACAGGCGAGCGTGCGCCGCAGCATTCCGCCGCCAATCCCGTCGTAGGCGAAGTGAACGCCTTGTCCCCCGGTCAGCGCCCGCACCTGCTCGACGAGGCCGGCATCCCGGTGCAGCAGTACATGGTCGGCGCCGGCTTCTCGCGCGGTTGCGACTTTCGCCTCAGACCCAACAGTGGCGATCACGGTGGCCCCGAGCTGCTTGGCCCAGTGGGTCACAACCTGTCCAAGCCCGCCCGCCGCAGCCTGCACAAGCAGGACGTCGCCCACCTGCACGGGATAAACGCGCCGGAGCAGCATGTGCGCGGTCAGGCCGCGCAGCATGGATGCCGCTGCGATCCGGTCCGGCACATCGTCCGGCACTAAGACAGCTCGGCCAGCCGGCAGCAGGCGCTTCGAGGCATAGCCACCGACCGGCAGCCCGGCGTAGGCGATCCGGTCGCCAGGGCCGAAGCCGCTCACCCCGTCGCCGACCGCCTCGACCACGCCTGCCCCTTCCACGCCGAGAACGGCCGGCCAGCGTGGCAGCGGGTAGAGGCCGCTACGCTGGTAGATGTCGAGGAAGTTGACCCCCGCCGCCGACTGCCGGACCAGCAGCTCCCCCGGACCAGGCCGCGCAACATCGCACGTCACGGGGCGCAGGCCCTCTGCACTGCCCGGGGCCTCAAGCCGAACCTCGACCACCATGCGCCGCCTCCGTTCCGTTTCACCCGGGCAGAAGACATCTGGACGGCTCGCGCGTGAATGCGGGATTGTCACACACCGCTTGTGAGAAAACGCACCGATGTTCGACTGGGAAGACCTGCGCCACTTCGTTGCCCTGGCGGAGGCCGGCACCCTGTCGGGCGCGGCCCGGCGGCTGCGGGTGGACCATGCGACCGTGGGCAGGCGGGTCGCGTCCCTGGAAGGCGCGCTTGGCATCCGGCTGATTGATCGCCTTCCGCGCCGCTGCGTGCTGACAGAGGTGGGCCAGCGGATTGCAGTCCTCGCCGGCGAGATCGACGGCCAAGCCCACGCCATCGAGCGTGCCGCGCGTGGGGTGCGGGTGCCCACCGTAGCCGGCCGGGTCACGCTCAGCGCGCCTCCGATTTTCGCGAGCCACTTCCTGGCACCCCGCCTTGCGCCGCTGCGTCAACGCCACCCGCTGCTGCGCCTGGTGCTGTCCGGCGAGGCCGCATCCGTGTCACTCAGCCGCCAGGAAGCGGACCTCGCCATACGCTTGGGCCGGCCGCGGGAAGGCAGCAGAGTCGCGCGCCGGCTGGGTGCGATGCATTTCGGCCTCTACGCGAGCAAGGACTACGAGGCTCTGGACGAGCCCAGCCGATGGGAGTTCGTGGCCTATGGCCCCGCGCTCGACCACCTGTCGCAGCAGCAATGGCTGCGTGTCACCGCGGGCGAGCGTCCAATCGTGTTCGAGGCGGGCGACCTCGCCAGTCAGCACGCCGCCGTGCGGAGCGGCGTCGGCGTGGCCGCGCTCCCGAGCTTTCTGGCCGCAGGCGACACGAAGCTGGTCCGGCTTGCCGCAGGCACGCCGGCTCCTGTCCGCGAGCTATGGCTGGTCGTGCACGCCGACCTCCGGCGTGCGCCGGCCATCAGGGCTGTGATGGACTTCGTGGCAGCGCTCGTAACGAAGAGCGGCGTGTTCAGCCCGGAGCCTTGACCCGTTCAGCTTCTCCGGGTCACGCAGCCTGTGTGACGGGCATCCCCGAATCCCTCACCGACCCCGGTGCCTCGCCCGAGGCGAAGGCGAAGCCCTCGTCGGCCCAGCCCGTCATGCCGCCCAGCATGAGCTTGACCGGCCGGCCCAGCCCCGCCAGCCGCAGCGCCGCCCGGTCGGCGCCGTTGCAGTGCGGCCCCGCGCAATACACCACGAACAGCGTGCCCTCCGGCCAGTCCGCCATCCGCTCGGCCGTCATCTCCCGGTGCGGCAGGTTCAGCGCGCCGGGCACGTGGGAGCGGGCGTAGGCAGCCCGCCCGCGCACGTCCAGCAGCACGAAGTCGGGTGGCGCACCGCCGGCATGCGTCATGGCTTCATGCACGTCCGCGCAGTCCGTTTCCAGCGACAAACGGCGGGCGAAGTGAGCCATGGCTTCGGTGGACGGGGCGGCGGGCGTTTGCGCGACGGTGCTGGGACGCATGGCAATTTCCTTGTTTTGGTTTGCCTACCTTGCGCCAACCGTCCGGGCATTGGTCAGCGGCACGGATGCCATCTAGCGTTAAGATCATGCCAAGCCCTGCCCGCAGCCGGCCTACGTTCCCGCCAAGAAACCCGCTCGTCGTCGCGGTGGCCTATGACGGGCTATGCACGTTTGAGTTCGGCTGCGCCGTCGAGGTGTTCGCCCTGCTGCGGCCGGAGATGGGGCCGGACTGGTATCGCTTCGCCGTAGCCGCGGCGGAGCCAGGTCCGTTGCGGGCAACAGGCGGCATCACCGTGGGCGTTGATGGCGGCCTGGACCTGCTCGCCGGGGCCGGCACGGTGATCGTGCCGGGCTGGCGCGGGGTGGATGCGCCGGTCTCGGCGGCGTTGTGCGATGCCTTGCGTGCGGCCCATGCAGCCGGGGCGCGGGTGCTGTCCTTGTGCTCCGGTGCCTTCGTGCTCGCCGCAGCCGGGCTGCTGGACGGCAAGCGCGCCACCACGCATTGGCGCTACTTCGACGCGCTCGCCGCACGCCACCCTGGCCTGACGTTGGTGCCTGACGTGCTCTACGTGGACGAGGGCAGCGTGCTGACCGCGGCCGGGAGTGCAGCGGGCCTGGACCTGTGCCTGCACCTGGTCCGCCGCGACTGGGGGCCGCGCGTGGCCAACCAGGTCGCCCGCCGCCTGGTCGTGCCGCCGCACCGCGACGGCGGGCAGGCGCAGTACGTGGAACGCCCCGTGCCGCGCGAGCGGGCCGCAGGCTCGCGGCTGGGTCCTTTGCTGGACCGGGTGCGGGCGGCGCTGGACCAGGACTGGCCCATCAAGCGGCTGGCGGCCGAGGCGGCGGTCAGCCCGCGCGCGCTGCACAGGCGCTTCCAGGAGGCCAGCGGCACGAGCCCGGGAGCCTGGCTGGTCGGCGAACGCCTGGCGCGGGCGCGCGAGTTGCTGGAAGAGGCTGCGCTGCCGATGGACGACGTGGCCGCTGCCTGCGGCTTCGGCACGGCCGCCACCATGCGGCACCACTTCCGCACGACCCTGGGTGTCAGCCCCGCCGCCTACCGCGACCGGTTCAGGGCACCGGCATGACCGGACTCACGGTCGGCGTCGAAACGCCGCGGCAGCCGGACGTGCTCGACCTCCTCCGGCAGTCGGATGCCTGCTCGGCATCGCTCTACCCGGCCGAAGGCCGCAAGCCACTCGGCGTCGAGGCCCTGAGCGCACCCGGTGTCCACGTCCTCGTCGCACGCTTGGAGGGCAGGGCCGTGGGATGCTGCGCCCTGATCGAGCAAGGCGGCGGCATCGGCGAGCTGAAGCGCATGATCGTGGACGAGGGTGCCCGGCAGCGAGGGATCGGTCGGGCCTTGCTCGCGGCCGTCGAGGCCGCCGCCGTGCGGATCGGGTTGCGCCTGATCCGGATGGAGGTCGGCGCGAGGAGCACGGGTGCCCATGCGCTGTATCGCAAGGCCGGCTACCGCGATCGCGGGCCGTTCGGCACGCACCGGCTCTCGCCGCACAGCATCTTCTTGGAAAAGCAGGTTGGGCTAGAGGCGATCCGACGACCGGAACGTCCGTTCATGACGGGAGAGCAGCCTTGACCAGCGAGTAGGCTGCGTCGCCAGCCGTCTCCATGTAGGAGGGATCGCGGTGAAGCAGGGCGGCGGCGAATGACCCGTCCATCAGCAGCATGACCTGCCGGGCTAGCGGCAACCCACCTTCAATGCCCTCGGCCTCGAACGTCTCCTGCATCCAGCTCTCGATCCTCTTTTTGTGGGCCGCTCCCACCGTCACGGCTGGGTGGCCGGGCATGTTGGCAAGCTCCGCCGCGGTGCGGAGGAAACCGCACCCCTTCCACTTCGGATGCCGGGCGGACCGGGCCAGGTTGGCGAAGATGCCTCGCGTCTTCTCGGCCAGCCCTCCCTCGGTGCCGGCGAACCACCGCTGGAACAGGGCAAGGTTCGGCTGATCGCGGCCGTGCAGGTAGGCGGCAACCAACTCGTCCTTGCTCGTGAAATGGTAGTACAGCGTCCGCTTCGTCACGCCGGCCTTCTCGGCCACGGCGTCCATGCTCACCGCCCTGATGCCTTCGCCGTAGAACAGTTTGCCAGCCGCGGCGACAATGCGCTCGCGTGTCGTGGTCTCCATCGGCGGCCCTCGGCGTGTATACCGACCAGTGAATATACATGCCATGCGACGGTGCCTAGCCTGCGGCCTCGATCCCCAGGCAAAGGAAGGCTGGACCATGACCGACGTTCTGACCGTGGCGACCAGGGGCCAGGTAGCACTCCTGACGCTCAACCGGCCGGGAAAGCTGAACGCCCTCAGCAACAAGCTGCTGGCTGCCATCACCGCTGCCCTGGACGGCATCGAGCTGGACCCGGCCGTGCGCGCCGTGGTCGTCACAGGCGAGGGGCGTGCCTTCAGCGCCGGCGCGGACATCGCCGCCTTTCAGCGCCACATGGAGGCAGGTCCGGCGGAGGCGGTCGCGCATTTCATGCGGCCGGGCCACTGGATGACGCGCCGCGTCGAGACGTTCCCCAAGCCGGTCATCGCCGCGGTGAACGGGCTGGCCTTCGGCGGCGGCTGCGAGCTGGTGGAGGCCACGCACATCGCGCTTGCGGCGGACACGGCCACGTTCTCCAAAGCGGAGATCAACATCGGCATCATCCCGACGTTCGGCGGCACGCAGCGCCTGCCCCGGAACGTCGGCCGGAAAGCCGCGACGGAGCTGATCCTGAGCGGGCGGACCTTCGACGCCGCCGAGGCCGCCCGGCTCGGCCTGGTCAACCGCGTCGTGCCCGGGGCCGATCTGCTCGGTGCGGCGTTCGCTCTCGCGTCGGAGCTGACCATGAAACCGCCGCTCACGCTTGCGGCGGCCCTTGCAGCGATCCATCGCGGCATGGACGCGTCCATCGACGACGGCCTGGCCATCGAGGAAGCGGCATTCGCCCGCATTGTGCCCACCCACGATGCCCAAGAGGGCGTAGCGGCCTTCCTGGAGAAGCGTCCGCCGGCCTTTCTGGGACGGTAGGTGGAAGGAGCTGTCCATCAGGCGAAGGTTGGATGGCGCCGGATTGCGCCTGCACCGCTCCGCTCGCCTTCGGGACAGCAGCTGCTGCGCGGTGGCGCTCGCGGCTTGCCGGCCAAGCCGAAGCATGCCCAGCTTGCCGTCCGGCCAACGGGAGGCGCCCATGCCCGCTTACATCATCTCGGACGTGTCCGTGAGGGATGCCGAAGCGTTCCAGCGCTACAGGACGCGCGCGGCGGACTCGATCGCCCGGTATGGCGGCCGTTACCTGGTGCGTGGCGGACCGGTCGAGCCGTTGGAGGGGAGCTGGACGCCGGGCACGATCATCGTCGTCGGGTTCCCCGACCTCGAACGGGCGCGGGCCTGGTATCGCTCCCCGGAGTATGCCGCAGCGCTCGCGTTCCGCGACGCCGCCCTGAGCCGCAACCTGATCCTGGTGGACGGGATCAGCGGCCCGGCTTGAGGCGCCTTGCGTCAGCCTCGGCGTCATCGCAGCCTCCCCGGCCCACCCGTGACCGACAGGACGCCCATGCCGCCCGTGCTGGAAACCCCGCGCCTGCTGCTGCGCCCGGTGCGCCCGTCCGACGCGGAAGCGTTCTTCGCCTTTCTCGGCGACCCCGGCGCGATGCGGTTCACCCACCACCAAGCCAGCCTGCGCGAGTGCCGCCGCAGGCTGGCCGGCTTCGAGTGGCGGCGCCGCAGCGAGGGCTACGCGCCCTGGGCCGTGACGGGCAAGGCCGATGGCCGGCTCCTGGGCTGGGGCGGGGTGTACCGCGACCCCTTCGACCCGGGCTGGGGGCCGGAGCTGGGCTATTCCTTCCACCCGGCCGCATGGGGCCACGGCTACGCAACGGAGCTGGCGCACGCCTGCCTGGCCTGGGCCGATCAGGTCCTGGGCCTGCCCGAGGTGCTGGCTTTCACGCATCCGGACAACGCCGCCTCGCGCCGCGTCCTGGAAAAAGCAGGCTTCGCTGCGGTCCGGCCCGTGCCGGAGATGGAGCGCATCCTGTACAGCCGTCCACGGCACCAAGGCCGCGGTTCCGGATGCATGTCACGAGCCTTGTGACACCATCGGGAATGCGGGCTACATCGAAGTTTACTGCACTTCAGGCACGATCCTGTTCTTCAGCCAGCAGGTTCCCGGGTTATGTCGCAGTTTAAATTTGGCAGCCCGTTCCACTCCTCGCCGTAACTTAGTAACTTAGCTGCTTCTCCAAGATCTCATCCACGACGCGTTCAATCGGCGCAGTCGCATCGATTGCGACAGCACCTTTAGGGACATCTTCTTTCGTTGCGTGCAAGCGCCTGATGAGTTGTCGTTCGGCAGGTTTTCCGCCCCACTCAGTTTCCGGTCTCTTGGCGAGCCGCCTGTTCAACGTGTCCAGATCGACTTCGAGAACAAAAACCTGGTCGAACAAATGAACGAAGCTGGGGAAATTCCTGGAGCCACCGCAGAAGAATGATGCGGCATGGCCTTGGTCTGCTACCAGCGCTCTGACCTTGTCCACGTTCCAAATATGGTGCTCGTGGGTAAGCCCATCCACGGGTTCGCCCGTTTTTGGATCGCCCTGATAAGCCAACTCAGTGTCGCCATTTATGGAATGGCAACCGCGCTTCCGCAGTTCGTGGCAGACTGTCGTCTTGCCGGTGCCGGAAACGCCTTCGATCAAATAGTTTCTGATGCCCATCAAACCAGCCCATAGCGGCCCGGCCCGGAAACCGGAAATCAGACAAACCGGACACAATCCAAACCGAGACACTACCGGTTTCCGACCTGCGGATCACGCCGTTCGACGGGTTTGCCGTTGCCACCATGGTCCTCAACGACAGCCTTCAAGCCAACGGGCAGGTCGTGACGGGGCGGTTCCACTCCCTCTGCGTGTTCAGCGTCGTCGAGAGACGCTGGTATGGACGACTGGCCAAACGATGGAACGACGGTAGGGTCGTGGCCCTCGCACCTGCCATTACGG
>CALMAB010000143.1:0-379 GCA_937858325.1 uncultured Acetobacteraceae bacterium | reverse complement strand
CAAACCGGACCAAATTCAACCCGAGACACTACCCAGCCAGAATGGAGCGCAGTACGGGTCAGGCCGGTCCTCCCTCGCCGCATCAGGCCCGACTTGGCGCGGGTCCGCCAGGGCCAGGGCTGGCGCCGCTATTGCCGCCGCAAGGTCATGGTGTAGCGGAACCGGTCGGCGGGATGCAGCGTGCGCGACAACTCGACCAGTCGGCGTCCGGCGGCGAAGTAGCGGCGGGTCACCAACAGGGCCGGGCTGCCCGGTTTCGCGTTCAGCCGGCCGGCGGCCGCCGGCTCCAGCAAGGTCGCTTCGATCTCCTGCTCCACCTCGGTGATCGCCTCGCCATAATGCCGCTCGATCTGGGGAAAGATGGCAGTGACGTGCGTGC
>CALMAB010000142.1 GCA_937858325.1 uncultured Acetobacteraceae bacterium | reverse complement strand
GGCCAGCACGGTCCAGCCGTCGCGCTCAAGCGCCGCGCAGGCTGCGTGCTCGGCCGTTATGCCACGTGCCTGCGCCGCCCGGCCGCGGGCGGCACGGCCGCCGGGGTGCTCCGCCATCACCCGTTGCGGTAGGTTTGCGTGCTGTCCAAGCCGGCGAACTCCGCCACGAGGGTGTAACCGACGCCCAGCAGGACAGGGCCGACGAAGATGCCCAATAGCCCGAACGCCAAGGCGCCGCCCAACACGCCCAGGATGGTCAGCAGGAACGGCAGCTCCGCACCGCGCGAGATGAAGTACGGCCGGATGACGTTGTCCGACCCGCTGATGGCGACCAGCCCATAGGTGCCGAGGAAGATGCCCCAGCCGGTATGCCCCGTGCTGAGCAGCCACAGCGTTGCGGGAATCCAGACCACCGGCGCGCCGATGGGCAGCACCGACAAGAACCCGGCCGTGGCGCCCAGCAGCAACGGGCGCGGCACGCCCGACAGCCAAAGCCCGAATGCCGTCAGCATCCCTTGCACGACCGCCGTGCCCAGGATGCCATACACGGTGCCCCGCACGGTCAGCCCGGTAACGTCCACCAGCCGCGTCGCATGGTCGCCGGCGATCCGGTGCACGATGCGGTTGAGGTAAGCGCCCAAACTATCACCCGACGCCCAGAAAAAGAACGCGATGACGAGCGCGATGAGGAATTGCAGCAGGCCGCCGGCGATGCCGAGCAGCAGGTTCAGCCCGTTTTCCGCGATCATGCCGAAATAGGGCTTGAAGAAGCTGACCATCACGCCGAGGTCCGCCGCCCACACGTTCCAGTAGTCTGCCAGGGTCGCGCCGATGATCGGGATGCCGCCCAGCCATCCGGGCGCACCGGGCAGGCCGCCGCTGAGCGCGGCCTCGATCGAATTGCGGAGCTGGTTCACGTCGTCCGCCCCGGCGGGTGCCGCCAGCGCCAGCGGCAGCACGATCAGCACGGCGGTGAGCAGCACCATGATCCCGGCCGCCCAACCGCGGCTCGCGCGGAGATGGGTCCGCACCCAGGTGAACACTGGCCACGTGGTATAGACCAGGATCGCCGCCCACAGGATCGCCGACAGGAACGGGTGCAGCACCAGGACGCAGCCGACCGCGATGCCGACAAGCAGAAGCCCCATCAGCAGGCGTTCCGCCACCAGGTCCGTGGGCTGTCTCATGCCCGGCGGTATCGGCCGCTCCTTTGCGGAAAGCAACTGGTTGTTCAAACGGGGACCGATGGTTAGCCTGGCTTGAAACAGGAGGAACCACCATGCCGCGCCTGGCCGCCAACCTTTCGATGATGTTCAACGAGGTGCCGTTCCTTGAGCGGTTCGACGCCGCCGCGAAGGCCGGGTTCAAGGCCGTCGAGTTCCTGTTTCCCTACGATCACCCGGCCGCTGAGATACGCCGGCGGCTGGACGGCGCCGGCTTGCGGCAAGTGTTGTTCAACATGCCGCCGGGCGACTGGGCGGGCGGCGAGCGCGGCATCGCCTGCCTGCCGGGCCGCGGGGCGGAGTTCCGCGACGGGGTGAAGACTGCGCTGGATTACGCCGGCGCGCTCGGCTGCGACCTGGTGCATTGCATGGCGGGGATCGTGCCGGCCGGCGTAGCGCGCGGCACCGCGGCGGCGCTGTACGTCTCGAACCTGTCCTGGGCGGCCGAGCAGGCGGCGGCGCAGGGCGTGAGGATCGTGATCGAACCCATCAACCACCGCGACATGCCCGGCTTCTTCCTGAACACGATGGGACAGGGTGCCGACGTCGTGGCGGCGCTCGGCTTTGACCGGGTGGGTCTGCAGTTCGACATCTATCACTGTCAAGTGACCGAAGGGGATGTGACCAAGCGGATGGAGGCGCTGCTGCCCAGCATCGCCCACATGCAGTTGGCCGACGTGCCGGGACGCCACGAGCCCGGCACCGGCGAGATCGGCTGGGACTACGTTCTCGGCCGTATCGACGCGCTGGGATATGCGGGATGGGTCGGCTGCGAGTACCGGCCAGCCGGCGACACGATGGCGGGGCTGGCGTGGCGCGACCGCTATCATGTCTGAATTTTAGAGGGCAATGCACGATTTAGGCGGCATATCTCACTTTATTTCTGCGAAGTTGATTGTATGATAACGACGAATCAACTTACGGCTGTTAAGAGAGTCGCCTCGGGAAGGGTGGTTGCAGTGTCTGCCCTTTGCCCGGTTGGAGGTGAGCATGCGGTTTGCAGAGATAGGGCAGCAGCTTCGGGCGTACAGGCTTGAATCCGGCCTGCGCGCGGAGGAGATCGCGGCGCGGCTGGGCGTGTCCCGTGCGGCGCTTTACCGCTACGAAAAGGGCGAGGTCATCAAGCTTGATACGGTCAAGCGGCTGGCGGAGCTGCTGAAGGTCTCCCCCTTGTCCCTCCTGGGCATCGGGGTCGAGTACTATAGCCGCTCGGTCGGCTACTTCGAACGCATCCGGCAGATCGAGGAGTCGGCCGACCAGGTGCTGCAAGCCTACGGCGCGTGCCTGTATCTCACCACGTCCGACACGTTCGATGCGGCCATCGCCGATGGCCTGAGCGAAGCCGCCACGCAGCCCGGCACGGACACCGCGGCCTTCCGCACCAACGCCGACCAGGTGCTCGGCATCCTCGCCGCGCGGAAACGGATCTATGCGCAGCGCCGCCCGGGCATCATCGCGATCCTGTCGCCGCAGTCGATCCAAAGCTTTCTTAGCCAAGGCGTGCTGGGAGGCATCAAGCTCTCGGACGGATTGCGGACGCGTTGCTGCCGGGTCGCCATGGCGGAGGTGCAGAACATCGCCGACCTCATGGAAACCGAGCCGATGGGGCTGCAGTTCGGCCTGCTCGCCTCGAACGAGGCGGCGAGCGGGTTCAGCATCTTCCGCGCCCGCGACCGCGCCACCCTGGCCGCCAACCCGTTCCATGCCGACGGTTTGCCGTCCGCGCAAACCGGGGTCGCCATGATCACCGGCGCCGACGAGGCCATCGCCGCCCACCAGCGCGTGGCGGAGGCCATGTGGAGGGACGCCGTGAAAGGTCCGGCAGGTGCCGCGCGCTTGCGGGAGATCATGCGGGACATGCTGACCAACCAGGCTTGAAGCACGGGCATCATCGACGCGGGTGGTTCCCATGCCGTCCGTGCCGATCTAGGGTCGGGCCATGGTTGCGATCCCCTCCCACCCCGACGTGCAGATCGTCTCGAACGACACCGCCTGGAAAGGACGGTTCTCCGTGGAGTTGGTGAAGTTCCGGCAGCGCCGGTTCGACGGCGCGATGTCCGGGGTGCGCAGTTGGGAACTGCTCTGCCGCGGCCGGGCCGCCGCCGTGCTGCCCTATGACCCCGTGACCGACCAGGTGGCGCTGATCGAGCAGTTTCGCCTGCCCGCCCTCGTCGCCGGCCTGGACCCGGTGATGGTGGAAATCCCCGCGGGCCTTTGCGACGGCGCCGAGGACCCGGCCGTGACCGCGGCGCGGGAAGCGCAGGAAGAGACGGGCCTTCCAATCGATCTGCTGGAGCGCATGGGAGACTTCCTGCTCACCCCCGGCGCTTCTGACGAGCGGTGCACCATGTTCGCGGGCCGCATCCGCGCGCCGGAGGCCGGGCCGGACGGCATCATCGGCCAGGGCGGCCTGGCGGCCGAGCAAGAAGACATCCGCGTCCGCCTGCATCCCGCCGCGGACGCCATCGAGACCGCGGCCGCCGGGCGCTATGCGAATTCCGTCACCGCCATCGCCTTGCTCTGGCTCGCCGTGAAACGGGACTGGCTGCGGACGCGGTGGGCCGACCGGTGACGTTGCGGCGACCTGCTGGGCGGGAGGGCTGACCGTGGACCCGCTCGTCACCACGGAATGGCTGGCCGGTCAGCTTGGCGCCGCGGATCTCGCCGTGTTCGACGCGACGAAGTTCCTGCCGGGCGAGGGAAAGGAGGGTGCCGAGGAGTTTGCCCGCGCCCATATCCCCGGCGCCCGCTTCTTCGACATCGACGCCGTCGCTGACCCCGACACGCCGCTGCCGCACATGGTCCCGTCGCCGGGCCGGTTCGAGCGGCTGCTGGGCGAACTCGGCGTGTCGAACGCGAGCCGTGTGGTGTTCTATGACCAGAAGGGCATCGCCTCCTCGCCGCGGGGCTGGTGGATGATGGGCCTGTTTGGCCACGACCAGGCTTTCGTGCTGGATGGCGGCTTGCCGAAATGGCTGCGGGAAGGCCGCCCAGTCGAGGCCGGCCCGCCGACGCCGCCCG
>CALMAB010000141.1 GCA_937858325.1 uncultured Acetobacteraceae bacterium | reverse complement strand
ACGGCTGCGCGCTCGCGGTCGGCGACCCGGCGCTGCTCGCGCCCGCCCTGGCGCTGCTGGCGGCTTGACGCGGGCCGTGCCGCCCCCTGCTATGGGCTGACCGGACGACGGAGGCCCCATGCTGCGCTGCCTGCTGTTCCTGCTGCTGTTGCTTGCCGCCCCTGCACAGGCGCAGGTGGTGCGCAGCCACGCCATTACCATTCTCGGCACCCCCGCCTTGCCGGCGGATTTCCCGCACTTTCCCTACGTGAACCCGGACGCGCCCAAGGGGGGCGAGGCGGTGTTCGCGATGGTCGGCAGCTTTGACGGGTTCAACCCCTACATCCTGCGGGGCAACGCCGCCATCGGCACCGGGGCAGCCTGGCAGCCCGGCGTGGGCGGCACCGGCGCCGGGTCGGCGGGTGGCCACGTGTGGGAAACCCTGCTGGTCGGCTCGGCGGACGAGGTGGCGACCGGCTACGGCCACCTGGCCGAAACGGTCGAGATGCCCGCCGACCGCATGTGGATCGCCTTTGAGCTGCGGCCGGAAGCGCGCTTCGCCGACGGCACGCCCGTGACCGCGCGGGACGTGGCCTGGACGTTCAACACGCTGATGGAGAAGGGCCGCCCCGCCATCCGCGTCTCCTATGCCGACGTGCAGGACGCGGTGGCGGAAAGCGAGCGCCGGGTGGTGTTCCACTTCAAGTCGAACGGGAACCGCGACCTGCCGCTGGCTGTCGGCGGGCTGCCGGTGCTGTCGGAGAGGTGGTGGTCCACCCGCGACTTCACCAAGCCGCTGACCGAGCCGCCTTTGGGCAGCGGGCCGTATCGCGTGGAGAAGTTCGAGCTGGGCCGCAGCGTGACCTATGCGCGCGATCCCAACTGGTGGGCGCGGGACCGGCCCACGGGCCGCGGGTTCCACAACTTCGACCGGGTGCGGATCGAGTACTTCCGCGATCCCACGGTGGCGATGCAGGCGTTCAAGGCCGGGCAGATCGACTACCGGCAGGAGAACATCTCGAAGGAATGGGCCACCGGCTACGACTTTCCCGCCGTGCGCGACGGGCTGGTGCGCCGGGACGAGATCGTGCACCGCCTCCCGGTCGGCATCCAGGGGTTCAGCATGAACACGCGGCGCCCGATGTTCGCCGACCCGCGCGTGCGGGAGGCGATGGGCCAGGTGTTCGACTTCGAGTGGATGAACAAGAACCTGTTCTTCGGCACCTACAACCGCACCCGCAGCTACTTCGGCAACACGGCGCAGGAATCGACGGGCTTGCCGGACCCGGCGGAGCAGGCACTCTTGGCGCCGTTCCGCGACAAGCTACCGCCCGCGCTGTTCGCCGAGCCGTTCCGGATGCCCGAGACCGACGCCTCCGGCAACAACCGCGAGGGCCTGCGCCGGGCCTTGGCGCTGCTCAAGGAAGCCGGATGGACCATCAAGGACCGCAAGCTGGTGGATGGCAGCGGCAAGCAGATGGCATTCACCATCCTGCTCAGCGATCCCAGCCTGGAGCGGGTGGCGCTGCCGTACCAGCAATGGCTGCAGCGCCTGGGCGTTGAAGTCGGCATCCGCACGGTGGACAACGCGCAGTTCGAGCGGCTGACGGACGACTACGACTTCGACATGACGACCATGATCTATCCCGGGTCCGACCTGCCGG
>CALMAB010000140.1 GCA_937858325.1 uncultured Acetobacteraceae bacterium | reverse complement strand
TTGCTGATCGCCCGCGCCGCGTCCTCCACGATGATCACCACCTCGACCTGCCCGGCGCGGAGCGCCGCCGTCGCCTCCGTCGCGGTGCTGAAGGTGCGGAGATCGACGGGCTTGAGGCCGCGCCTCGCCATGTCTTCGTTCGCTTCCTTCGCCTTGCGTTCCTGGTAGGTGCCGATCTCGATCGCGCCGACCCGGCCGGCCAGGTCGTCGAAGGACCGGAGCTTCAGCCCCGACGACGCCATGCCGAACACGCCGATGGCCTGCTGCGCGAAGGGCACCATGTACATCAGCCGCGACCGCTCCTCCGTCCAGAACATGCCGGTGTCGATGCCGTCGAAGCGCGCGCCGCGCAGCGCCGGCACCATGGCGGGGAAGTCCATGCGGACGAACTCGGTGGGTAGGCAGATGCGCTTGCCCAACTCCCGTCCAAGCTCGACGTTCAAGCCTTGCAGCTCGCCGCGCTCGTCCACGAACTGCTGCGGCGGCAGGGTCGGATTGATCGCGAGCTGCAGCTTGCCGGGCTGGACCAGGCTGGCAGGCGGCACCTTGGGGGCGCACTGCCCCCAGGCGGACCCAGACAGCGCTGCCATGACAAGAACGGGCACAAGCCGGCGAGCAATGCGCATGGATGCTCCTGCGAAGATGGGTGAACGGCAGCAAGGAACGGCAGCAAGGATCGTGCCATGCGTAGATCCACTTTCTGTGTTGGACAATGCCAAGCCGCCCCTGCGCAAGGCCATGCCGGCCGCGCCCGAGCAGCGCCGCGCCGTCGGCCAGGAAGCAGGCCAGCACAGGAGCTTGCCGCTCGTCCGGTGCCGCCTGCTGCCGAATACCGAACACGTCCGTCAGCGGGCGCCCGCGAAGTGACAGGCGGCCCAATGGCCCGGGCGCACCTGCCGCAGCGGCGGGTCCTGCTCGGCGCAGACGCCCTGCGCCATCCAGCACCGGGTGCGGAACGGGCATCCGGAGGGCGGGTCCAACGGGCTGGGAACCTCGCCCCCCAGCACGATGCGCTGCCGCCCGGCCGCGTGCCGCGTGCCCGGCATCGCGGACAGCAGCGCCTGGGTGTAGGGCATCAGCGGGTCGGCGTAGAGGTCGCCGGCGGACGCGACCTCCACCAGCCGGCCGAAATACATCACGCCCACGCGGTCGCTGATGTACTCGATCACCGCCAGGTCGTGCGCGATGAACAGAAAGGTGAGGCCGAACTCCCGCTGCAGGTCGGAAAGCAGGTTGAGCACCTGGGCCTGCACGGAAACGTCGAGCGCCGACACCGGCTCGTCGGCCAGCACGAACTTGGGGCGCAGCGCCAGGGCGCGGGCGATGCCGATCCGCTGGCGCTGGCCGCCGCTGAACTCGTGCGGGTAGCGGGCCAGGTGCTCGCGGCGGAGGCCGACGATGCCGGCCACCTGCTCGACCCGGCCGCGGATGTCGGCCCGGCCCAGGGCGCCCTGGATCACCAGGCCCTCCGCGATCAGGTCGAACACCCTCATGCGCGGGTCGAGCGACCCCATGGGGTCCTGGAACACCATCTGCATGTGCGGCCGCAGCGCCTTCATGCGGGACGGCGACGCCGCGAGGACGTCCTCGCCCTCGAACACCACCTGCCCGGCATGGTGCCGTTCCAGCCGCATGATGGTGCGGGCGAGCGTCGTCTTGCCGGACCCGGACTCGCCCACCAGCCCGAACGTCTCGCCGCGCCGGATCGCGAACGACACGCCGTCCACCGCCTTGACCGCCCGGCGCGCCTGCCCCAGCCACCCGCCCGGCACAGGAAAGTGGGTCTTGAGGTTTCGCACCTCGATCAGCACGTCCCCCGGTGGTGCCGTGGCCTCGTCCATGGGACTCAGTAAAGCCAGCAGGCGACGGCCCGGCCGTCGCCGGGGTCGCGGGGCGCGGGCATGGCCGAGCACACGTCCATCGCGCGGGGGCACCGGGGCTGGAACGGGCAGCCCGGCGGCATGTGCCGTGGGCTGGGCACCGTGCCGCCGATGGCGTCGAGCCGCCGCCCGCGCTTTTCCGGGCCGGGGATGGAGGCGAGCAGCCCGCGCGTGTAGGGGTGCCGAGGGTCGCCCGTCACCTGGGCGGCGGTGCCGCGCTCCATCACCCGTCCGCCATACATGACGACGACCTGCTCGCACATGTCGCGCACGACGCCGATGTCGTGGGTGATCAGCAGGACCGCGGTGTTCACCCGCTGCCGGAGCGACAGCACCAGGTCCAGGATCTGCGCCTGGATCGTGGCGTCCAGCGCCGTCGTCGGCTCGTCGAGGATCAGCAACCGCGGCTCGTTGGCCAGCGCCATGGCGATGGTGACCCGCTGGCGCATGCCGCCGCTCAGCTTGTGCGGGTAGTCGTGCACGCGGCGCTCCGGCGCCGGGATGCCGACGGTGCGAAACAGCTCGACGGCGCGGTCCATGGCTTTGGCCCGGCTCATGTCCTGGTGCGCCCGGATCGCCTCGGCCACCTGGGCGCCGACCGTGTAAACCGGGTTCAGGGCGCTCATCGGGTCCTGGAACACCACGCCGATGTCCCGGCCCCGGATGGCGCGGAACTCGCGCTCGGGGAGAGCGGTGATGTCGCGGCCGGCGAAGCGGATCTGGCCGGCCGCGACGAACCCCGGCGGCTCGACCAGCCGCAGGATCGACAGCGACGTGACGCTCTTGCCGGAGCCGGACTCGCCGACGATGCCGAGGCTCGCCCCCGCCCCAACGTCGAAGCTGACGCCATCCACCGCCCGCACCAGCCCTGCGGGCGACCGGAAGTGCGTTTGGAGGCCCCGCACCTCAAGCAGCGGCCCGGCCCCGGTCAATCCCTGTGGCCCAACGGCGGCCGGGCCACGTGGACAGCGCCGCCCTGCACCACCAGGCGCACGTCCCGGAGGCAGCCGAGGTCATCGAGCGGGTTGCCGGGCACCGCGATCACGTCGGCCAGCTTGCCGGGAACCAGCGTGCCCACCCGGTCGCCGACCTCGATCACCGCCGCGGCCCGGCCGGTCGCGGCAACCAGCACGTCCATCGCCGGCAGCCCGGCCTCCCCCATGAGTTCCATCTCAAGCGGCAGCCCCTCGATGGGGGTGAAGCGCCAGCCCGCGTCGGTGCCGGCGACGTGCTTGACCCCGGCCTCGTGCAGCTTCCGGAAGTGCGCCATGTTCTGGTCGTGCATCCGGCGCCAGCGGTCGAGCAGCGCCTGTTCCGGTGCGGTCCGGTCCGGCTTGGCCGACAGGGCCTTGAGCATGGTGCCGCCCACCGCGAGCGTCCCGGTGACGGGCACGCCGGCGCGGGCGACCTTCTCGGCGGTGGCCGGCACGAACTCCTGATGGCCGGCCGGGTCCACGAGGAAGTTGGCGTGCTCGATCTGATCCACGCCGGCCTCGACCGCGTCGTCGATGGAGGCGGCGCACAGGCAGTGCGCCACCGCCTTGCGGTCCATCCGGTGCGCCTCCTCCACCAGGGCCGCCAGTTCGTCGCGCCGGAAGGCCGGGAGCCAGGACATGGTGCCCACCGTGCCGCCGCCGCTCGCCATGACCTTGATGAAGTCCGCGCCCAGGCGGGCCATCTCGCGCACCTTGCGCCGCACGCCGTCCACCCCGTCCGCCTCGCCGCCCAGGTACCAGGTGTGCCCGCCGGTGATGGTGATGGGCTGCCCGCCCGCGACGATCCGCGCGCCGTGCCCGTGCCCCAGCTCCATGGCGCGGCGGACCTGGAACACGGTGCTGCGCGCGGCGCCCATGTCCCGCACGGTGGTGATCCCGGCGGCGAGCGCCCGGGTGACGGCGAACGTCGCCGTGGCGACGAGGACCCCGTCCGCCTCCTGCACCGCCTGCTCCAGCGTGCTGCCGTCGCCGGGGAGGTTGAGGTGAACATGAGCGTCGATCAAGCCGGGCAGCAGCGTGCAGCCGCGGTAGTCGAGCACGGGAGCGTTTGGCGATACGAGGCCCTCGGGCGCCTGGCCCCGGAACACCCCGGCGACGCGGCCCTCGTCCACGAGCAGCACGGCATCCGGGACGGGCGCCGCCCCGGTGCCGTCGATCAGCCGGTCCGCCCGGATCAGCACCGGCCCGGCGCCGTGACCCGGCGTCATTCGGACAGCGACGCCGCGCCGAGGTACTCGAAGCCGCCGCCCGAGTAGGTCAGCCCGGTCAGCGCCTTGGACGTCATCACGAGATCGACGTTCTCGTGGATCGGCATCTCGAGCGCCTGGTCCATGATGATCTTCTGCACCTGGCGGTAGGTGTCCTCGCGTTTCTTCACGTCAGTCTCTTGCTGCCCCTGCTTGATCAGAGCCGTGAGCGCCGGGTCGCTGTAGTGGCTCCAGTTGAAATACTGGTCCGGGAGGAACCACAGGTGCAGCGCGTCCGGATCGACCGCGATGTACTGCAGCGGGGTCAGCGACATGTCGCCCTTGATGTTGGCCGCGAGCCAGGCGGGCACCGCAAGCTGCTGGACCTGGGCGTCCATGCCGGCCTTGCGCAGGTAGCCCTGGATCGCCTGGGCGATCAGCGGGTACTCGGGAACGGTGGAGATGGCGGTGATCTTCAGCGCGAGCGTCCGGCCGCCTTTTTCCCAGAACTCGCCGGTCCGGGTCCACCCGGCGGCCCTGAGCGTCGCCTCGGCCTTCGCGGGATCGTACGGGTAGGCGTTTTCCAACGCGGGGTCGTATCCGGTCATGCCCTTCTGCAGCGGGGTGTCGCTGGGCGCGAACACCCCGGCGTCGGCCAGTTGGATGGCGCCCTTCTTGTCCACGGCGTAGAGGATGGCGCGGCGCACGGCGACGTCGTCCGTGGGCCAGGCGGAGGCGTTGATCGGCGCGAAGATGCCAAGCCCGGTGATCGGCACCGGGACGGAGGTGTAGCGCCCGCTCTTGCCCAGGGTGTTCCAGAAGATGCCCGGCGTTTCCTGCATCATCTGCGACTGGCCGCTTTGGAACTGGCTGACCCGCGCCTGGGAGCTCGGGACGATCTGGAAGGTGACCTGGGCGATGTCGGGCGGGCCGCTGTGGCCCACGGCCTCCGGACCCCATTGGTAGGCCTCGTTCCGCTTGAGCACGACGTTCTGGTTCGGCGCGTAGCTGACAAAGGCGAAGGGGCCGGTGCCGACCGGGTGCAGGCCGAGGTCCGCGCCGTACTGCTGGATGGCCTTGGGCGACTGGATGCCGAGGTAAGGCTCGCCCAACTGCGCCAGCAGGGGCGCGAACGGCGTGCCGCAGGAAATCTGCACGGTGAGCCTGTCCACCGCCTTTGCCGTGGTGCAGGGACCCAGCAGCGCCATGCTGATCTTCGACTGGGTGCTGGTGTCGGTGATGTAGGCGAAGTTGGCCACCACGGCCTCCGCGTCGAACGGGGCGCCGTCGTGGAAGGCGACGCCGTCGCGCAGGGTGAAGGTGTAGCTCTAGCCGTCGTCGGACACTGCCCACTTCGTCGCCAGATGCGGCGTGACCTTGAGGTCGGGGGTGAGCCAGACCAGCGTGTCGAAGATGTTGCGGTCGATCGGGCCGACGTCGCGGGCGCCGGTCGCCGCCGGGTTCAGGGTGTCCACCGGCTCGCCCCAGCCGATGACCAGGTGGGCGTTCCGGTTGGCGCCCGCAGCAGTGGCCGCTTGCAGGCCCCAGGCCAGGCCCGCGAAGGCCAGGCCCGCCACGGCCAGGGCCGCCCGCAGCGCAGCTTGCGTCGGGAAGCGGGATGTTGGCCTGGGCATGGCAAGGGTCCTCATGTGGGATCAGCCGCGGCTGAGCGTCGGGTCGGTCTCGTCGCGCAGCCCGTCGCCGATCAGGTTCACGCCGACGACGAACAATGCAAGGAACAGGCCGGGGAACACGGTGATCCACCAGGCGACGGTGATGTAGTTCTGCCCGTCGTTCAGGATGGCGCCCCACTCGGCCGCAGGAGGCTGCACGCCCAGGCCGATGAAGCCCAGGGCCGCGATCCAAAGGGCCGCGATGCCGAGCCAGCTGGTGGTCAGGACGATGATGCCGGACGCCACGTTGGGCAGCACATGGCGGAGCATGATCCGCCCCGGCCCGGCGCCCAGCGTGACCGCGGCATCCACGAAGGGAAGGTTGCGGACCTCGGCCGTGGCGCCCTCGACCAGGCGCGCGTACACGGGGGTCAGGATGGCGGCGATGGCAACGACGCCGTTCGCCAGCCCCGGCCCGAGGACCGCCGCCACGGCCAGGGCCAGCAGGATGCCGGGAAAGGCGAGCAGCAGGTCCACGAGGCGCATGATGGCGAAGCCCAGGGGGCCGCGCACCGTGCCGGCGATCAGGCCGAGCGTCGTGCCGACGACGGCCCCAATCAGCACCACGCAGAGGCTGGCGAGCATCGTCGTGCGTCCGCCGTGCAGCACGCGGGCCAGCATGTCGCGGCCGAACGAGTCGGCCCCCATCAGGTGCTCGGCGGAGGGCGGCGAAAAGAAAAGGCGAGCGCCGGGTCCTGCAAATCCGGATCGGCCAAGGGCAGCAGGGCCGGCGACAGCACCAGCAGGAGGAGCACGGCCGTGATCGCCAGGCCGAGCGACAGGCTGCGGTGCCGGAGGGCACGGCGCAGCCGGTCCGCCGGGCGGCCCGGCGCCGGCAGGTCGTCCACGAGGCCGGCGGTTGCGGCGACCGTGACGGACGTGTCCGGATCGATGCCGTGCTGCATCGCCCTACCGCCCGGCGATGCGGGGATCGAGGACGGGGTAGAGCAGATCGACCACGAAGTTGGTCAGCGCGTAGAGCACCGCGATGACCAGCACCACGGCCTGCACGGTAAGATAGTCCTTGCCGAGGATCGCCTGCACGAGCAGCCGCCCGATCCCGGGCCGCGAGAAGACGGTTTCCACCAGCACGGTGCCCGACAGGAGCTGGCCGACCTGCAGGCCGACCACCGTCAGGATCGGCAGCAGGGCGTTGCGCAAGACGTGCCGCACGAACACCTTGCCGCGGGACACGCCCTTGGCCCGCGCCGTGAGCACGTGCTGCCGACCCTGCGCCGCGATCACGCTGGAGCGGACGAAGCGCGCGTTGAACCCGATGCTGCCCAAGGCGAGGGTCACGGCCGGCAGCACGAGGCCGCGGAGCGACGTGCCGCCCACCACCTCGAACCAGGGCAGCTCAACCGCGAACAGCAGGATCAGCAGCAGGCCGAGCCAGAAGCTCGGGATGGACATGAAGGTGAGCGAGACGCCCATGGCCACGAGGTCGGTCCGGCGGTTGCGGCGGACGGCGGCGGCGATGCCGATCAGGCTGCCGAGCAGCAAGGACAGCGCCAGGCCCGCGGTCATCAGCTGCAGCGTCGCGGGGAAGTTGGCGGCCAGCAAGGAGGTGACGGACTGCTGGTTGCCGTAGGAGTAGCCGAGGTCGCCCTGCGCGACCCGGCTGATCCAGTGGGCGTATTGCCCGTAGATGGGCTGGTCGAGGCCGAGCTGGCGATGGAGGCGCGCCACCAGCTCGGCATCGCCGGCGTTGGTGCCGAGCAGGACGATGGCGGGATCGCCCGGGATCAGCCGGATGATCAGGAACACCAGCACGCTGATGCCGAACGCCAGCGCCACGATTGCCCCGGTGCGCGCGAGCAGGTAGCGCGTCATGCCGCCGGGCTGCCGATCCTCATGGCAAGCGGCCCACGGTCATCGGCAGCAATCGTTGGTCCGAACGGGTCATGCGATCAACGGGACTCCCGCTGTGGACGGCGGCGACGGCTCTGGGTGCCGAGGACGCTTTCACACGCTTGCATCGGCTGTCAAGCTGGATCGAGGCGGGTTCGTCTTTGCCGTGGCGGGGTTATTTAGTTGGGTTTTACAACGAATTAGAACGGAGGAAACCCCATGCGGATCACCGAGATGAACTGGATGCAGGTCGAGGCGTATCTGCGGGCGGACGACCGCTGCGTGGTGCCGCTGGGCAGCACGGAGCAGCACGCGCAGCTCAGCCTTTCGGTGGACAGCATCCTCAGCGAACGCGTGGCCGCAGAGGCCGCGCAGCCGCTCGGCGTGCCGGTGTTCCCCGCCGTGGCATACGGCCTCGCCCCGTATTTCCAGGCCTACCCCGGTACGGTCAGCCTGCGGGCGGACACCTACCTGCGCCTGGTCCGCGACATCCTGGACGGGCTGGCCCGGTCCGGGTTCCGCCGCATCCTGCTGTGCAACGGCCATGGCGGCAACGCGCCGGCCGCCGGGCTGGCGCAGGAGTGGATGGCGGACCATCCGGGGTGCCGGGTGCGCTTCCACAACTGGTGGAACGCGCCCCGGGCGCTGCGGGCGGTGCAGGACACCGATCCGGTCGCGTCGCACGCCTCCTGGATGGAGAACTTTCCTTGGACGCGGCTTGCGAACATCCGCGGACCGGAGGAGGCGAAGCCCATGGCGGACCTCGACCGGCTGCGGCTGCTTTCCCCAGCGGAGGTGCGCGACACCTTGGGAGACGGCAACTACGGCGGGCTGTACCAGCGGGACGACGCCGAGATGCGGGCGATCTGGCACGTGGCCGTCGAGGAAACCCGGGCCTTGATCGAGGGACCTTGGAAATGAGCGGTCCGACGGGGATTGTGGAGCGTGGACGGCATAGGCGGCACGTATCTCAGCGGACGAGCGGATCGCCGCACGTTCAAGGCCGCCCGGACTGGATGAAGCCCTGCGGGCGTTGCAGTTCAGCTGATGCGAACGACCTTTTGCACCAACGCGAATGCGCGTCGGTTCGGCTTGGCGCGGAGTGTTTTTCATGGACGCCACCGCTCTGCCCAGTATGTGGCGTAGTCCTCCTTGCCGGTCGCCTCGTAGCCCTGCAGCCAGTTCGGCAGGATGTCGGGGTCTTCCCGGAAGTACAGCGGCAGTTCGGGCAGCTCCGCGGCGTAGATCTGCTGCATCTCCCGCCAGATCGCCTTCTGCT
>CALMAB010000139.1 GCA_937858325.1 uncultured Acetobacteraceae bacterium | reverse complement strand
GACTGTGGTGACGCCCATGCTACGCCGCCTTTCCGAACAGCCCGGCCGGCCGGGCGAGAAGGACGATCACCATGACCACGAAGATGACCGTCGCCGAAGCCTGCGAGTAGTAAACCTTTGTGAGGGCTTCGAGGATGCCGAGGCCGAAGCCGGTGACGATGCTGCCGAGGATGCTGCCCATGCCGCCGATCACCACCACGGCGAACACGGTGATGATGAAGTTGGACCCCATGTTCGGGTTGACCGAGTAGATCGGCGCCGCGAGCACGCCGGCGAACGCCGCGAGCGCCACACCGCCGGCATAGGTCAGGCTGATCATCCGCGGCACGTTCACGCCGAAGGCCTGCACCAGCCCCGGGTTCTCCGTCGCCGCGCGCAGGCGCGCGCCGAGCTGCGTGCGCTCGATCAGGAACCAGGTGAGCAGGCACATGCCGGCGGCCGCCGCCACGACCCAGAGCCGGTACTTCGGCATGAACATGAAGCCGAGGTCCACCGGGCCAGCCAGCGCCCGCGGGATGGGATACGGCATCCCCGAACTGCCAAAGGCGTTGCGCGCCAGGCCCTCGATGATCAGCGCCATGCCGAAGGTCAGCAGCAGGCCGTAAAGGTGGTCAAGGTTGTACAGCCGGCGGATCACCGTGCGCTCCAGCAGCAGCCCGAACGCGCCGACGACCACCGGCGCCACGACAAGCGCCGGCCAGTAGCCGAGCGAAAGCCAGTCCGGCACCGAAAGGCCGGGCGAGATCATGGCGAGCCAGGTGTTCGGCATCATCATCATCCATGCCGCGAACGCCCCCAGCATGAACAGCGCGCCGTGGGCGAAGTTGATGATGTTCAACATGCCGAAGATCACGGCAAGCCCAAGCGACAGCAGCGCGTAGAACGCCCCGTTGATCAGCCCGAGCGACAACTGGCCGAACAGCAGCGGCCCGGGGACGCCGAGGATGCTGATCACGTCCGCACCAGCGGGCACCCGCCCTCGCCGAGCGGCTTCCAGGCCTGGTCGGCCGGCGTCGTGACCACGACCTTGAGGTAGTCCCAGGGTCCCCGGCTTTCGGCCGGCGTCTTCACCTGGAACAGGTAGGTCGGGAAGATCGCCAGCCCGTCCTCGCGGATGCGGGCGTTGCCGAACGCGTCGTCCGAAGTGGGCATCGCCTTCATGCGGGCGACGGTGGCGGCGCCGCTGGCCTGCGCCGCCGCCACGCCCATCTCCTTCACGGTCTTGAGATAGTGCAGGGCGCCTGCGTAGCAGCCGGCGTTGTCCATGTTCGGCCGCGCCGTGGGATACAGCGCCTTGTAGCGCTCGCTGAACGCGCGGGTGCGCTCGTTCAGGTCCCAATAGAAGGACTCCGTCATGTACAGGCCCTGCGCCGTTTCCAGGCCGAGGCCGTGCACGTCGGACAAGTACATCAGCAGGGCCGCAACTTTCATCTGCCGGGTCAGCCCGAACTCCACCGCCTGCTTGATGGAGTTGATCGTGTCCGTGCCGGCATTGGCGAGGCCCAGCACCTTGGCGCCGCTCGCCTGGGCGGAGATCAGGAAGGAGCTGAAGTCGGTGGTGCCCGGGAAAGGATACGCCGACGCGCCGAGCACCTTGCCGCCGCCGCGGGTCACGAAACCCGTGGTATCGCGCTGGAGCTGCTGGCCGAACACGTAGTCCGCGGTCAGGAAATACCAGCTGTCCCCGCCCGCCTGCACCACCGCGCCGCCGGTGGAGCGCGCAAGCATCCAGGTGTCGTAGGACCAGTGGATCGTCACCGGCGTGCATTGCGGACCCGTCAGGTCGGCCGTCGCGGCGCCGGTGTTGACGTAGGCGCGGTCTTTTTCCTTGCACACCTGGTTCACGGCCAGGGCAACGGAGCTGGTGTTCACGTCCATGATCAGGTCAACGCCGTCGCGGTCGAACCATTGCCGGGCGATGCCCGCCCCCACGTCCGGCTTGTTCTGGTGGTCGGCGTAGAGCACCTCCGCCTTGACGGCGCCGGCCATCTCCTGCACCGCCAGCCGCACGGCGGAGGCCGACGCCAGCCCGGCGATGTCCCGGTAAGGGCCGGACCCGTCGTTCATCACGCCGATGCGGATCGGCCTGCCCTGCGCCCGGGCCGGGCGGGCCAGGGGCGCCGCCGCCAGGG
>CALMAB010000138.1 GCA_937858325.1 uncultured Acetobacteraceae bacterium | reverse complement strand
ACGCCGGGCTGCTTGGCCAACAGCGCCTCGGCGGCGCGGCGCACCCCTTCCATGGCGGCGGCGCCGGCGCGGTCGGTGCGGAGCGCCAGGTGAACAAGGCCGTCCCGCGCCGCCAAGCTGTCCACCAGCCCGGCGGAAACGATGTCCCGTCCGGACGCGGGGTCCTGCACCGCGCGCAGCGCCGCCCGCAGACCATCCGTCGTCAATGGCACCATCGCTTGTAAACCTCCGACACCCGGTCAATATGCACGCGGTTGCGAGGCCGCATATGGCGCACAAACGCCGGACTGCAAACGCAGCGTTGCCGCAGGCGGCACAGCGAGTGTTGCCGCAAGCGGCACAGTCAGCGTTGCCGCAGGCGGCGCGGCCACAGTCGCGGCCGGCGGCGCAATTCTACAGGAGCCACTGGACCAACATGTCTTGGAATAATGGTGGCGGCTCCGGTCCCTGGGGGCCGGGCAACAACAACACGCCGCCGCGTGGGCCGAACCGCGGCCCGTGGGGCGGCGGTGGCGGCGGGCCGAACGGCATCCCGGATTTGGACGAGGTGCTGGCCCGGCTGCAAGCCTCGGTCCGGCGCTTCGCCCCGGGTGGTCCCGGCGGGCTGCCGCGCCTGGTCGCGCTCGTGCTGCTGGTCGGTGCCGTGGTCTGGCTGGCCAGCGGCTTCTACCGGGTGGAACCGGACCAGCAAGGCGTGGTGCTGCGCTTCGGCGCGTTCCAGCGCACGACGCTGCCGGGCCTCAACTACCACCTGCCCTGGCCCTTCGAGCAGGCGCTGACCCCGGCGGTGACGCGCATCAACCGCACGGAGGTCGGCTTCCGCATCGCGCCTGACACCGCCGGCGCCGCCGGGCGGATCGGCGCGACCCGGGACCTGGGCCGCGACGTGCCCGCCCGCGACATTCCGGGCCGCAGCACCGCGGCGCGGGAGGTGCTGGAAGAGGCGCTGATGCTGACCGGCGACGAGAACATCATCGACATCAACTTCAGCGTGTTCTGGCGCATCCGCGACGCCAGCACCTTCCTGTTCAACACGCGCAACCCGGAGAACACCGTGAAGTCGGTGTCCGAAAGCGTGATGCGGGAAGTGGTCGGCCGCACCCCGATCCAGCCCGCGCTGACCGAGGCGCGCGCCCGCATCGAGCAGTCCGTCATGACCGGGGCGCAGAACGTCCTGGACCAGTACGGCGCCGGGGTGGAGGTCACGCAGGTGCAGCTGCAGAAGGTGGACCCGCCCAGCGCCGTCATCGAAAGCTTCCGCGACGTGCAGCGCGCCAACACGGACGCCGAGCGGGCACGCAACGAGGCCGAAAGCTACCGCAACGACATCGTGCCCCGCGCCCGCGGCGACGCCGCCCGGCTCACCGCGGAGGCGGACGGCGCGCGGCAGGCCAACATCGCGGAGGCCTCCGGCCAGGCACAGCGGTTCCTAAGCGTTTACAACGCTTATGCCGTGGCCAAGGACGTGACCATGAAGCGCCTGTATATCGAGACGATGCAGGACATCCTGACCAAGACGCCCTCCATCGTCGTGGACGACAAGCTGCAGGGCATCGTGCCCTACTTGCCGCTCGACCCCAGCGGACGGCCGCGCGCGCCGTCCACGGCGGCACCGGCGGAGGCACGGCGATGAACCGCGGCATCCTCGCGGGCCTAGCCGCGGCGCTGGTCCTTTTGGTGCTGGTCGGCGCCAGCCTGTTCACCGTGGTGCAGACCGAGCAGGTTCTGATCACCCAGTTCGGCCAGCCGATCCGCGTCATCAGCGCGCCGGGCCTGCACATCAAGGTGCCGTTCGTCCAAACCGTGATCAGCTTCGACCGCCGCCTGCTCGACTACGAGACGCCCGGCGAGGAGGTGATCCTGGCCGACCAGCGCCGCCTGATCGTGGACAGCTTCACCCGGTTCCGCATCACTGACCCGCTGCGCTACTTCCAGGCCGTGGGGTCGGCGGAGGACGCGATCCGCGCCCGGCTGAACTCCGTCGTGACCTCCTCGCTCCGCCGCGTGCTGGGCAACGAGCAGCTGCTCAAGGTGCTGTCGGCTGACCGCGGGCGCATCATGGGGCTGATCCGCGGCCAGGTCAGCGATGAGATGCGCGAGTTCGGCGTGACGGTCGAAGACGTGCGCCTGCGCCGGGCCGACCTGCCGGAAGAGAACACCCAGGCCGTGCTGAGCCGCATGAAGTCGGAACGCGAGCGCATCGCGAGCCAGGCCCGGGCGGAAGGTGCCGAGGCGTCCGCCCGCATCCGCGCCGACGCCGAGCGCGACCGCACCGTGCTGCTGGCCGAAGCGCGCGCCACCGCCGACCGGTCGCGCGGCGAGGGCGAGCGCCAATCGATCAAGATCTACGCCGACGCCTTCCAGCAGGATGCGAAGTTCTACGAGTTCTACCGCACGATGCAGGCCTACCGGGAGTCGTTCGGCAACGGCCAGTCCCGCCTCGTGCTCACGCCCGACAGCGAGTTCCTGCGCATGCTGCGTCAAGCGCCTGGGGAGTGAGACCCGGTGCGCGGCATGGTCAAACTCGTGAGACGGCTTACCTATCGGCTTGCGAGTGCATGGCCGGCATGAGCAGATTCACCATCCGTCCTCCATTCGGGAGTCTTTCTATGCGCCTTCGGACCTTTCGCGCGCTTGCGCTCGCCAGCGTGTTCGTGCTGCCGGCGACCCTGCCGCCGTTCGTGCCACAGGCGGTGGCGCGCGGCGCGCCGGACAGCTTCGCCGACCTGGCGGGAACCCTGCTGCCGGCCGTGGTGAACATCTCCTCGTCCCAGAACGTGCAGGCGCGCGCCGACCGGGGCGGCCCGGAAGTCCCGACGTTCCCGCCGGGATCGCCGTTCGAGCAGTTCTTCAAGGATTTCCTGGACCGCAACCGCCCCAACAACGGGCCGCAGCGGCGCGGGCCGCGGGGTGAAGGCCCCCAGCCTGGCCCGGACGGCGGCCCTGGCGGCGGGCGTTCGGTCAGCCTCGGCTCCGGTTTCATCATCGACCCCGCCGGCTACATCGTGCCAAGGATGAGCGGGTCGAGCTGGCTTTGCTCAAGGTTGAGAGCGACAAGCCCCTCAAATTCGTGCCGTTCGGCGACAGCGACGCAGAGCGCGTGGGCGACTGGGTGCTGGCCATCGGCAACCCGTTCGGACTGGGCGGCTCCGTCACTGCCGGCATCGTCAGCGCCCGCGGGCGCGACATCCGGCAAGGGCCATATGACGATTTCATCCAGAC
>CALMAB010000137.1 GCA_937858325.1 uncultured Acetobacteraceae bacterium | reverse complement strand
GCACACGCTCAACCACCCGGCGCCCACGGATCAGCGCCGGGTGGTTGAGCGTGTGCCGGGCCAGCGCCTGCCCGCCGGGCCAGGCGAAGGCCCAGAACGGCGGCTCGATGTTGGCTTGGCCCAGCCAGGCTTCGCTGGCCTGCCAGATCGGGGTGATCTCGGTGGCGAGGTGCAACGCGATTTCCGGCACCAGCGGCGCCTGGGTCAGCGCGGTGTGGGCCTGGATAAACGCGCGGGCGGCCGTTGGGGTCACGTCCTCGGGGTCACTCCGCGGCCAGGGTACCGAACTGCGCGTCGTGCAGCCGCCAATACGCGCCGCGCGTCGCCATGAGCTGGTCGTGCGATCCCTGCTCGGCGATGCCGGATTCGGTGACGACCACAATGCGGTCAGCGTTGCGGATGGTCGCTAGGCGGTGGGCGATGACGAGCGTGGTGCGCCCGGCGGACAGCTCGGCGAGGGACTGCTGGATGGCGCGCTCGGTTTCGCTGTCCAGCGCCGAGGTCGCCTCGTCCAGGATCAGCAGCGGCGGGTTCTTGAGGAAGATGCGGGCGATGGCGAGCCGCTGCTTCTGCCCGCCGGACAACTTCACGCCGCGCTCCCCGATGGCGGTGTCGAGGCCGTCGGGCAGGCTGTCGATCAGGTCGCCCAGCCGGGCGCGGCGGGCGGCGTCCCGGATCGCAGCCTCATCCGCGCCGAGGCGGCCATAGGCGATGTTGTCGCGCAGCGTGCCGGCGAACAGGAACACGTCCTGCTGCACGATACCGATCTGCCGGCGCAAGGAGGCGCGGGTCATGGCCCGGATGTCGATGCCGTCCACCGTGATGGCGCCCGCGTCCACCTCGTAGAAGCGGGGCAGTAGGGAACACAGCGTGGTCTTGCCGGCGCCGGACGGGCCGACCAGCGCCACCGTCTCGCCCGCGCGGATGGAAAGGCTGATGTCCTGCAGCACCGGGCGGCCCGGCTCGTAGCCGAAGCGCACGCGGTCGTAACGCACGTCGCCGCGCAACGGGGGCGCCTCCACCGCATCCGGGCGGTCGGCGATGTCCGGGGCGACGGCCAGGAACTCCAGGAAGCGGCGGAAGCCGGCGATGCCGCGGGGGTAGGTCTCGATCACCGCGCTGATCTTGTCGAGCGGGCGGTAGAACACGCCGACCAGCAGCAAGAAGGCCACGAAGTCGCCCACCGACAGCCCGCCACGCACGATGAACGCCGTGCCCGCCAGCATGACCACGATCTGCACCAGCCTCATGCCGAGGTAGTTGAGCGCGAGGCTCACCGCCATGGCGGCGTAGGCGCGCAGCTTCTCCGCCTGGTAGCTGGCGTTCTCGGTGGCGAACAGGGCGCGCTCGTGCTCCTCGTTGGCAAACGCCTGGACGACGCGGACGCCGCCCACGTTTTCCTCGATGCGGGCGTTGAACCCGGCGATGCGGCGGAACTGCGCCTGCCAGCTTCGGTCCATGCGCCCGCCGTAATGCGCCACGATCCCCATGGCGAGCGGCACCACCAAGGCCGCCACGAGCGCCAGCGGCAGGCTGATCCGCACCATCAGCGCGAACGCGCCCATGAAGGTCAGCAGCGCGATGATGAGGTCCTCGGGGCCGTGGTGCGCGACCTCCCCCACGTCCACCAGGTCTGTGGTCAGGCGGCTGACCAGGTGGCCGGTCTTCTGGTTGTCGAAGAAGCGGAAGGAGAGCTTCTGCAGGTGGTCAAAGGCGCGGCGGCGCAGCTCCGTCTCGATGCTGATGCCCAGCACGTGGCCCCAGTAGTTGATCACCGCGGTGAGGCCGCCGTTCAGCACGTACACCGCGAGCAGGGCGGCGATGGCGGCCAGGATCCACGGCAGGTCGCCCTGGGGCAGCAAACGGTCGATAAAGGCGCGCACCGCCATGGGGAAGCCGAGTTCCAGCACGCCGGACACCGCGGCGCAGCCGAAGTCGAGCAGCAGCAGGCGCCGGTGCGGGCGGTAGAACGCGAGGAACTGCCGGATCAAAATCATAGCCGGCCCAAGAGGATCGCGGCGGCGACCAGCAGCCCGGTTTCCCGGTTCAGGTGGAAGCGGCGCAGGCAGCCGGCGGGGTCATGGATGTCAAGCGTCGCCACCTGCCAGGCCAGCAGCGCCGCCGGCAGCGCGAGGGCCAGGAAGAACAGGAGGCCCAGCCCGGCAAGCCAGCCCGCCCCCGCCAGCAGCGCCACCGTCGCCGCATAGCACGCCAGGAGGAACGGCCGGGTGTGCCCGGCGAACAGCCGCGCCGTGCTGCGCACGCCCACCAGCGCATCGTCCTCCCGGTCCTGGTGGGCGTAGATGGTGTCGTAGCCGAGGATCCACGCGAACGCCGCGGCGTATAGGGCGAGCGTCGCCGGGTCGAGACGCCCGGCCGCCGCGGCGTAGCCCATCGGCACGCCCCAGCTGAAGGTGATGCCCAGCATCGCCTGCGGCCACCACGTCACCCGCTTGGCCCCGGGGTAGAGCGCCACCAGCAGGAGCGACGCGACGCCCAGCACCCGCGCTAGGT
>CALMAB010000136.1 GCA_937858325.1 uncultured Acetobacteraceae bacterium | reverse complement strand
CGGTGCGATGGGCCGCTTGCGCATGTGCGCGTCGCCGTCGATCACCACCTCGCCGTCCACGACCGCGGCGGCGGCGGTCAGGAACCGCGTGGCTGTCCCGGCATTCCCCAGGCTGAGCGGGGCGCCCGGCGCCAGGAGGCGGCCGGTGGCCGTGACCGTGAAGCCCGTGGCAACCGGCTCCGCAACCACGACGCCCATGCTGCGCAGCGCCGCCGCCATGAAGGCGGTGTCGTCGCTCTTAAGCGCGCCGGTCAGGCGGCTGGTGCCCCGGGCCAGCGCCGCGAGCAACAGGGCGCGGTTGGTGATCGACTTCGACCCCGGCGGGACGACCCGGCCGCGAAGCGCGCGCCCCGGCGGCACGACGGTCACTGCAGGGGATCGGGCATACGCAGCGGTCATGGTCGCGTGTTCCTTTGCAAAGAGATCGGCGCCGGGTCCGGCGCAGGCCCGGAACGGCCTGCGCGGCCGTGGAGCGCCCCACGCCGGAAGGGTAGCACGCCAACCGGCGGCGCTCACCCCCGGCCCCGATGTCAGTTCGTCCCGCCGCTTTGTCTTGGCGATCAACTGCGTTTCTATCGAATGATATTGACCTACATCAAATCGTTTGACTTTAAAGCTGCGTTTTCCAGCAGCGTCGTCATTTCATGGCATCGAGGCACGCATTGAACAGCCAAGCTCTGTCGGTGGACAGCCTGCCCGCCCCGCTCGCCGGCCGCAGCGTCGCGCTGGTCGGCATGATGGGGGTCGGCAAAACCAGCGTGGGACGTCACCTGGCCGCAAGGCTCGGGCTGCCGTTCCGCGACGCGGACGCCGAGATCGAGCGGGACGCGGGATTCAGCATCGCGGAAATGTTCATGCGCGACGGCGAGGCGGCGTTCCGCAGGCGGGAGCGCCGGGTCATCGGGCGGCTGCTGGCAGACGTTCCCACCGTGCTGGCGACCGGCGGCGGCGCGTTCATGGACGCCGAAACGCGCCGGGCGATGCGGGACAAGGCGGTGTCGATCTGGCTGCGCTGCGATCTGGCGCTGCTGCTGCGGCGGCTTGCCGCCTGCACGGACCGGCCCTTGCTGCGGGACGGCGACCCCGCCGAGATCCTGCGGCGGCTGATGGCGCTGCGCCACCCCGTCTATGCCGAGGCGGACCTGGTGCTCGACAGCGTGGACGAGGACCCGGACGAGACGACGGCCCGGGTTCATGCCGCCCTGCGCAGCCTGCCCGCGCGCTTGGCCGTGTCGCTGCAGGATTGCTGACCGCGCGCCGCCGCGGCGCTCAGCGAAGAAAAACAGAAAAAAGCCGGCGGCATGACAAGCATGCCGCCGGCCCGAACCCGCGCCCGGCTTAGGTCGTGGGGATCGTCATGCTCGGAACGGAGCCGCCGTCCGTGGTGATCTGCGCGTAAACCCCGGACGTGATGTCGGTCGCCGACGCATACTGGCTGCCGCTGTCGTCGGTGGCCGGGATGCTGCTGGCGCCGCCGGCACTGCCGCTGGGCGTGTCGCCGAACGGGTTGTTGGCCCCGCCAAGACCCTGGAGGGCCAGGAAGTTGTTGGCGCCGCCGCCGCTCAGGCTGGCCAGCAGGGTGCTGGCGTCAACGCCGGCCTGGGTGATCAACGGACCGAACGGGCTTGCTGCGAGAAGGGACGCGGCGTCGTCGCTGCTCAGGTTGTTGAAGTCGATGCTGCCGGCACCGGCAACCGCACTGCCAGCCGCCCCGGTCGGATCGTTGGAAGACGCATTGGCCGCCTGCCCGCTGTCGGTCGAGGCGCTTCCCATGCTGGACGCTCCGGACGGAGCGCCGCCCGCGAAGGGATTGCCGCCTGAAGCGCCACCAGCGAAGGGGTTGCCGGCGCTGCTTGCGCCCGAGGCTGCGGAGGAAGTGTCACCGCTGCTGCTCGGAGCGCCACCTATGCCGGACGCTCCGGACGGAGCGCCGCCCGATGCGGCCCCGGCGTTGGTCGCGGCCGTGAAGAGGCCGTCCTGTCAGGGGTAGTTGGTGAACGGGTTGCTGCCCGGCGCAACGTTGCCGAACGGGTTGCCGCCGCTGCCGTTATTCAGCGACGCGTAGTCGGCCGGGTTGATGTTGCCGAAAATGGTCTCGGGCGTGACGCCCGGCAGATCGAGCAGGGCGCCGAACGGGCTTTGCCGAAGCGAGGCCGCCAGGTCGGAACTGCCTGCGCCGGCGCTGCCGCCGCTCGTATCCGTGGAACTCATGCTGCCGCTCATGCTGCCTCCAGAAGAACCATCGGCGCTGATCGCAGCGCCGGAAGAATTGCCGCCCGCCGAACTGGCGAACGGGTTGCCGTTTCCGGCGGGCGCCCCGCCAATCGCCGAGCCGCTGCTGCTGCCCATGCTGGCGAACGGGTTGCTGCCGCCGGAACTGCCGCTGCCCGACCCGCTGCCCGAGCTTGAAGGGTCGCCGTAGGCCACGACGAACTGGTTGCCGTCGCCGCCGACGTTCACCGCGCTGCTGGTCGCCGCGGCGCTTTTGTCGGGGCCTTGGTAGCTGACGACGAACGCGTTGTTGCCGCCGTCAACGGTGACATCGTTGCCGGACGGGGTGCCGGTGCTGAACGCCGAGTAGTCGTAGGCGACGACGAACTGGTTGTTGCCGCCATCGACGATGACGGAGTTGCCGCCGGCGCTTGTCGCGTCGCCGTTCGACGTGCCGGGTGCGAACTTGACCACGAACTGGTTGTTGCCGCCTGTGACGTGCACGACGTTGCCGCCGTCGCTCATGGAGCCGTCGGTCGGCGAGGGCTGGCTATAGTCGATGACGATCCGCTGGTTGCCGCCTTGGATCGTCACGTCCGAGTTGCCAGGCATGAGGACGCTGACGTTGGTGTCCTGGCCGGCCGCGCCCTGGTTCGCCGAGGCGTAGGCGGTGGCGCTGGTATCGGCGGAGCTGCCGACGTTGACGTTGGCGCTGCCGGGCGCGACGACGCCCGCGTTGTTGCTGCCGACCGAACTGCTTTGGCCGGTCACACCGGGGCCGTAAAGGCCGGGCGCACTGTCATCTGCCATATGGGTAACTCCTCCTGTTGCGGTCGGCGCTTGGCGACCGCGCGGTTGGGTGTCCGATGGATGAATTGCCGCTCAAGCGATCAATGCGGTTCACCGGGCTTCTGCTTATCGACGCGCGCATCCTGGCACGGCACAGACTACATCGATTATTTCTAAGTTATATGCTAGTCTAATACTGATAAAGTATCTGTAATTGCTATGCATCAAAATTTAGCATTAAACCATACAGAGATACTTGTGTAAGTGTACATTCAGTGTTGCGGCGCTCACCGAGCGGCTTCAGCTCACCGTTTGGTTCAGGTGCCGCACGCTCCCGTTGCGCCCATACCGGGCGCTCGGCACCCGCTTGTAGGCTTGGCCGGCCCGGACCACCTCGCGCCGGACGGCCTGCGCGCTCTTGAACCGCTCGAACAGGGCGTCGGCCTCGTCCCAGCGGATCGCCCGCTGCAGCGCCACCAGGTCCTCGATGTAGCGGCCGACGACCTCCAGCACCGCCTCCTTGTTGTGCAGGAACACGTCGCGCCACATGGTGGGATCGGAAGCGGCGATGCGCGTGAAGTCGGTGAACCCGCCGGCGGCGTATTTCAGCACCTCCCCCTTCAGCACGCCTTCCAGGTCGTCCGCCGTGTTGACGATGTTGAAGGCGAGCAGATGCGGCAGGTGCGACGTGACCGCGAGCACCTTGTCGTGGTGCGCCGCGTCCATCAGATCGACCCGGGACCCCAAGGCGCGCCACAGCGCCGCCACCTGCTCCACGGCGCCCGGATCGGTCACGGCCTCCGGCGTCAGGATGCACCAGCGGTTCTCGAACAACCGCTCCACGGCCGCCGCCGGCCCGGACTCCTCCGTGCCCGCGACAGGGTGGCCCGGCACGAAGCGCCGCATGTCGAGGTGGGGCGCCACCAGCTCGATGACCTTGCCCTTCGCCGAGCCGACGTCGGTGATGATCGCGTCCTTCCGCAAGCCCGGCGCCAGGGCGCGCGCCGCGTCGCCGCTGGCGCCGGGC
>CALMAB010000135.1 GCA_937858325.1 uncultured Acetobacteraceae bacterium | reverse complement strand
GCGTTGAGGTGCGCGCCGGGCGCAAGCAGGGCGGCCCCGAGGAACGGCGTCCTGGCGCGGGTGACCGCCGTGACGATTGGAGCGCCGTCCACGGCGTCGGCGAGACGGAGTGGCGCCTCGACCCGCACGTCGAAGCGGGCGCCGATGTCGCTCGCGAAGCGGAGCTGGTGCTCGCGCGTCGGGCTGAAGACCCGGACCCGCTTGACCGGGCGCACCACGGCGACGGCCGCGACCTGGAGCAGCGCCTGGCGGCCCGTGCCGATGATGGCGAGATCGTCGGCGTCCGGGTCCGCCATCCACTGCGTCGCCAGGCCCGAGGCGGCCGCGGTGCGCAGCGAGCCGAGCGCGTTGGCCTCCATCATCGCGAGCAACGTGCCGGCCTCGCCGTCGAAGAGCGCGTAGATGGCGACGGCGCCGTGCGGCGTGTTGATCCAGGTCTTGGTCCCGCAATACGGCGCCGCGTCCGTCATCGCGGAGGCGAGGGCGTGCAGGCTGGCGACCCCGCCCCAGGTCGCCATGGCCTTCGGCGCGTTGACGGCGCGGCCCTCGCCTTCAAGGGCGACAACGTGCGCGAGGGCGTCGATGGCGTCGTTGAGGCTGACGAGGTCAACGACGTCCTGCTCCTGCAGCCAGAGTGCGCCCGGCTGTGGCTCGGTCATGCGCGTTGTCCTTCCTTAGTCCAGGCCTGGGTCCAGGCCGGGGTTTGGCGAGACGCCGCTTCCGCGACCACGCGGTCGGCGAGCGTGCCGATGCCGGGCACCTCGACTTCGAGCAGGTCGCCGGGCCGCATCCAGAGCGGCGGGGTGTGCGCCATGCCGACGCCGGCGGGGGTGCCGAGCGCGATGAGGTCGCCGGCCGCCAGCGGGGTGAAGGCGCTGGCATAGGCGACGGCCTGTTCGGCGCCGAAGATCAGGTCGGCCGTGCTGCCTCGCTGGACCGTTTCGCCGTGCAGCCGGGTGACGATCGGCAAGGTGCCGAGGTCGATCCCTTCGTCCAGGGTGACGCACCAGGGCCCGATGGCGCCGGACCGGGGGAAGTTCTTGCCGGCCGTGACCTGGCGGGAATGGCGCTGCCAGTCCCGGGCGCTGTTGTCGGCCAGGATGGTGACGCCAAGGACGTGGTTGAGCGCCGCCTCGGGCGGGATGCGGTAGCCGGACGTGCCGATCACTAGGGCGATCTCGCCCTCGAAGTCAAACTCGTCTGAAACGGCGGGGGCTATGATGTCGTCGCCGTGGCCGACGAAGCTGGACGGGAACCGGATGAAAAAAGCGGGCTGGGCAGGCAGCGGTATCTTCGCTTCCGCGGCGTGGTCGGTGAAGTTGAGGCCGATGCAGAGGATGCGCTCGGCATCCGTCACGGGCGGGAGCAGGCGGACACCATCGAGCCTGTGCCGGGCGCCGGTGCGCAGCGCCAGGCCCCCGAGGCTGGCCGGGCCGCCGGCGCCAAGCTCGCGCGAGGCGCTGACGTCCAGGACCGCGTCGCCGTCGGCTACCCCGAACCCGGTGCCGCCATCCGCCGTCGCGAAGCTCGCGAACCGCATGAAGCCTCCTCCTCCCGCAACCAGTGCCGATTGCGCTTGGATTCAGCTTGCTCACCGCGCCGATCCATCTCAATATAGAAACTTGGAAATCGATATTTTCCAGAAAGTGGGCAATGCCGCCGTCATCCGCGCACGACCACCGGCCGCAGCGGGCACGTTTGTCGCCGTTGGCGGACTTGAAGGCGGTCGAGGTGTTCGTGTCTGTGATCGAGACGCAGAGCCTGACCAAGGCGGCACGGCGGCTCGGCATCGGCGTGTCCACGGTGAGCAAGAAGCTGAGCGAGCTGGAAGCGCGCGCCGAGGCGCGGCTGCTGAACCGGACGACGCGCAAGCTGTATGTGACCGAGAAGGGCAAGCGGCTGTATGAGCGCTGCCTGAAGATCACCGACGAGATCGAGAAGGCGGAAACCGAGCTATGGGGGCAGAGCCGGGCGCCGAACGGGCGCTTGCGCATCGCGGCCCCGGTGGTGCTGGGGCGGACGCAGATCGCGCCGCTGCTGACGCCGTTCCTGCGGCGGTATCCGGACATCCGGGTCGAGCTTGCCCTGTCGCCGCGGACCGCCGACCTGATCGAGGAGGGCATCGACGTCGCGATCCGCCTGGTGCGGGCCGACCAGGTTGAGCATGGGATGCAGCGGATCTGCCCGAACCGGCGGGTGTTCTGCGCGTCGCCGGGCTATTTGCGGGAGCATGGCGAGCCGGCGCACCCGGACGACTTGGCCGGGCATGCCTGCCTGGTGGCCCTGACGAACGAGGCGTTTGATCGCTGGCCTTATGTCCGGGGCCGCAAGGTCGGGTCGGTCCGCGTGTCGGGACCGCTCGTGTCGGACAACGTGGACGTTTTGCGCCAGGCGGCGATTGACGGCCTGGGCGTCGCCTATCTCGGCCTGTCGCTCGTGGCGCCCGACCTGCAGGCCGGGCGGCTGCGGCAGGTCCTGAACGGGCATGCGGTGCAGGACTCGCTGATCGTCGCCCTGCTGCCGCATGTCGATTTCGTGCCGCAGCGCGTGGCTGTCTTTATCGCCTTCCTGCGCGAACGCTTCGGCAACCCGCCGCCTTGGGAGGAGCAGGGGTGATTCCGGTTTGCGCAGACGGTCGCAAGATTGACGTACTGGCCGGGCTGTCCCGGAACAAACACCCGACCGAATGCGAGTTGCGCCTGCGAGGTCTAAGCATCATTCTGCGGAGCGTGCTTACGCGCAGCAGATAAAATGATGCGTCTTCAACGACTCCTAAGCAGGCAATCGTGGCGTAGGCCACGAATGCCTGCTTAGCCGCGTGTTGCGCCTGATTATCCAACGGCTGCCGACGGAAGGGGTCGAGCGCCGTCGCTGGACAGGCACCCTGATCGCCTGCAAGTCCGCGGTCTGGTCCGTTTCCGAAAACGCTTTGATGTCGTCGTAATGGCGCCTTGGCGCCGCCCATCATGCCTTGACACCACCAGTTCTGGATCACGCCCTGGCTCACCTTCGCCTCTGGCCGGTTGAAGCCGTAGAAGGGCCCGCTCGGGAGGTCGAGGAAGAACTGTGCCCGATTGTCGGCCAGCGCCTTCCGGAGTCCGTCGAACACGTCGATCGGTAGCCCGCCCGGGTTGCCCTCCGTCTTGACCATGAGCGGCGGCAATGCCGAGACTAGTACCGACTTGGCGACCCGGCCCGCAGGCTCGCCGTGTTTGGCCACATAGCGCGCAACCTCGCCGCCACTGGTCGAGTGGCCGATATGGATCGCGTTGCGGAGATCGAGGTGTTCGACCACCGCCGTCGCGTCGGTCGCGTAATGGTCCATGTCGTGGCCGTCCGCGACCTGGGCCGAGCGCCCGTGCCCCCGTCGATCATGGGCGACGACGCGATAACCGTGCTTGAGGAAGAACAGGATTTGTGTGTCCCAGTCATCGGACGAGAGGGGCCAACCGTTGTGGAACACGATGGGTGGCGCGTTCTTCGGCCCCAAGTCTTTGAAGAAAATGTCAGTGCCGTCGGCGGTGGTGACGATGGGGATTCAGGTCTCCGTTGAGTGTGAGTCTGTGGAGAGCAACCGTGATCTCCGGGCCGCTCTTCACGCGCTTCAGCGTGTCGGAGGGTGCCGTCGCGACTTGTGTGGAAATTGGCTGAGCGGCGTGTCTCCGGCGGGGTGATAGTTGGTTGGTCTAGGCGGCGAGGTCAACGGGAACAGGAGCAGTGAGGCCCTCGCCCAAGGTCTGCCATCCGTTCACCTTGCGCATGGTGATCTGGCCCGATGCCAACAGCGCCCAGAACAGCATGGCGGCGGTCTCGGCAGACGGCAGCACGGCCTGCGTCTTGATCCGGCGCTTGAATTCCTCATGCAGCCGCTCGATGGCGTTGGTGGTCCGGGCCGACTTCCACTGGCTCGGGGGCAGGCGGAGAAAAGCGAACAGCCGGTCGCCGGCCTCTTCCAGGCTGGTGGCCACCGCCGGGCAGCGCAGCCGCCACTTGCGCAAGAACGCGCGGCGCCTGGCCTGCACCTGCTTCGCGGTCTCGGCGTAGATGATGTCCGTGTAGTCAGCCGAGATCTCCTCGTGCAGGGCGTCGGGCGCATGGGCCAACAGATTCCTGTGCTTGTGAACCGTGCAGCGCTGGGCCGGCACGTTGGGCCATAGCGCCGCCAGCGCCCGTTCCAGCCCGGCCCCGCCGTCGGTGATCAGGAACTCCGGCGTGCGCAGGCGGCGGGCGATCAGGCCGTCCAGCACGCCGCGCCAGGCCGCCTCGCTTTCGCCGCCCATGTTCTTCACGGCCAGCAGCACCTTCTGCCCGTCCCGGCGCACGCCCAGCACCACCAGAAGCGAGATGTTCGTCGCCTTGCGGTCCAGCCGCACGCGCACGACCGTGCCGTCGAGAATGAGCCGCACCACGTCCTCACCGGCCAAGTCACGCCCGTTCCAGGCGTCCCAGTCCGTCCTGACCTTGCGCCACGTGCGGCTCACCACATCCTTGCCAACGGCACCGCCAAACAGGGCAGCCAACGCGCGCTTGACCCGGCGCGTGTTGGTGCCCGCAAGGTAGGCGCCCGCGATCAGCGCCTCGACCTGCTTGGTCATCCGAGCGTAGCGGGGCAGCGTGGCGCTGCGCCACTCCTGCGTGCCTCCGCCCTCGGCCGCCATGCGCGCCCGCGGCACGCTGAGCGCCACCGGGCCGAAACTGCCCAGGAGCTGGCGCTCCCGCGTCCCGTTCCGGTAGCCCTTCGGCGCTTCCGCATCCCGCTCGTAGCGTCCACGTCCCAGAGCCGCTTCCAGCTCCTGCCCGATCAGCTCCTCGATGAACCCGCGCACCCTGTCCCGGATGCCCGCCTCGATCGGGTCAAACCAGGCGTCCCCTGCAAACAACGTCCTGCCGTCCGCTTGCGTCTTCGTGCTATCCTGTTCCATGGCGTAGTCTCCGCCGGCGCTCGAACGCCGGAAATGGTTCGTTGAACAAACCAGAGACTACGCCACCAACCTATTTCCACCACATCCGCTACGGCACC
>CALMAB010000134.1 GCA_937858325.1 uncultured Acetobacteraceae bacterium | reverse complement strand
CGGCATGGCGCGTCGGGCGGCCATCGCGCGGGCGTTTGCGATCCAGCCGGCGCTGCTGCTGCTGGATGAGCCGTTTGTTTCGCTTGATCCCGCCATGGCGGAGCAGGGGCGGTCGGTGCTCGCGACCGCGTGGCGGACCCGGCGCTGCGCCGCCCTCCTGGTCACGCACGACCTGGCGGAAGCGGCGTCGCTCGCCGACCGCATTCTGTTGCTGTCCCAGGGGCCGGCCCGGGTGGTGCGCGAGCTGTTGGTGCCCGAAGGCAGCCGGCGGCGCGGGATCGCCGAGGGCGCCCGCGTCGCCGCCACCATCACTTGAGGGTTTCGAGGTAGGCGATCAGGTTCGCCCGTTCGTCCTCTTTCTTCAGCCCCACGAAGATCATCTTGGTGCCGGGAACCACGCCGCGCGGGTCAGCCAAGTAGTGGTCAAGCGTCGGCTGGTCCCAGGTGACGTTGTAGTTCTTCATGGCGTCGGAATAGCTGAAACCCTCGATGCTGTGCGCCGGCCGGCCGACGATGCCGTACATGCTGGGTCCGATCTTGTTCTCGCCCGCCTTGATCGAGTGGCAGGCGGCGCATTTGTTGAACTGTGTCTTGCCGAGCGCCGGATCGCCCTCCGCCCGGGCCGTGCCGGCCGCGAGCGCCACGGTCGCCATCGCCGCAAATCTCATCAGGTGACGCACCATTGGATAACGCATTGTCCCTCCCCATCGCCACGCCGTGCCGGCCTTGGCCTTGGCCTTGGCCTCCGGCGATTATGGGACCCTGCGGAGGATTGTCGAGACCGGGCGGCAATTTGGGATTTCCGGCCGCGGCCCCGTTCCCACGCCGCCGCCGGCACCGTAGGGTAGGGCGGAAACGAGATCAGGAGGAAGCGATGCTGGTGATTGCCGTGATGTACCCAGGCAGCGACGGCACCCGGTTCGACCGCGCCTATTACAACGAGACCCACATGCCGCTGGTCCGCCGCTTGTGGGGACCGATGGGCTTGCAGCGCGACCAAGTGATGCGCGGCCAGCCGGCGCCGGATGGGGCGGCGCCGTCCTATGTGACGATGACGCTGCTGACGTTCGGCTCCATGGACGAGTTCAAGGCCGCCGCCGCCCAGCACGGCCAGGAGATCTTCGCCGACATCCCGAAGTTCTACGACGGCTCCCCGTCGCTCGGCTTCTTCGACGCCGCGGCCTGACCGATGGACACCAAGAGCACGCACGCCTGTTTCGGCGGCACCATGGGGTTCTACAGCCACGCCTCCGCCGCCACCGGGACGGAGATGCATTTCGGCGTTTACCTGCCGCCGCAGGCGCAGCAGGGGCCGTGCCCGGCGCTCTACTACCTCGCCGGCCTGACCTGCACGGAGGAAACCTTCGCCATCAAGGCCGGCGCGCAGCGGCTTGCGGCGGAGCACGGCCTGGTGCTGGTGATGCCGGACACCAGCCCGCGCGGCCTCAACCTTTCGGGCGAGGCGGAAAGCTGGGACTTCGGCGTCGGCGCCGGGTTCTACCTGGATGCGACCGCCGCGCCTTGGGCCGGGCATTACCGCATGGCGCAGTATGTGACGCGGGAACTGCCGGGGCTGATCGAAGGCAGCTTTCCGGTGCGCCCCGACCGGCGCGGGGTGTTCGGGCACTCGATGGGCGGGCACGGCGCGCTGGTCACGGCGCTGCGGGAGCCGGAACGCTGGCACTCCGTGTCCGCCTTCGCGCCCATCGCCAACCCCGTGGCGGTGCCGTGGGGGGAGAAGGCGTTCACCGGATACCTCGGCCCCGACCGCGCGGCCTGGGCGGCGTGGGACGCGAGCCTCCTGATGCGCGCCCGGCCGTATCCCGGGCCGATCCTGGTCGATCAAGGACAGGAGGACCAGTTCCTCACCAGCCAACTGCACCCGGAGGCGCTGGACGCGGCGGCGCAGGCCTCGGGCCAGGAACTGACGCTGCGGCGGCAGCCCGGCGACCACAGCTACTGGTTCATCCAGACCTTTGTCGGCGACCACATCGCGCACCACGCGCGGCAACTGCTCGGATGACGCGATGCGCGCGGCCTTGATCCTGCTGGCCCTGTGTGGCGCCGTGCGCCCGGCCGCGGCACAGGAGCGCATGGCGTTCTGGAACCTGACCTCCTCCACCATCACCAACCTGGTCATGGCGCCGGCTGCCCCGGACGGCGCGGCGCCGGGGCCGTTCGGTGCCAACCAGTGCGCCAATGACAAGGACGGGACGGTGGACCACGACGAGCGGCTGCGCCTGGTCGGCATCGCGCCCGGACGCTATGACGTGCGCCTGACCACCAAGCCCAGTGTCACCAAGCCTGGCCGGGTGTGCACCGTGCGCAACGTGGAGGTGAAGGGCGGCGGCAAGTACTCGTTCTCTCTATCCGATAGCGACCTCACGGACTGCAATTAACCTTTGCCCCGGCCCGTTGTGCGGCCGGGCCGGTCATGTAGAGTTGCCGGGCGGCACGCTGCCACGCCAGACTGCCGCGGCACCAACAAGCCGGGACGCACCGGCGCATCGGGGAGAACCGCCATGGCCACCGCCATCCATATCCATCCCTCCGTGGACAACGGCATCAAGCCAACAGCAGCAGGCTTCGCGGGCGGCACGCTGGTCTGCCAATGCGCCACGGACCCGGTGAAGGTGAAGGTGTCCGCGCAGACCGCGTTCAACCACGCTTGCGGCTGCACCAAGTGCTGGAAGCCGGCAGGCTCGGTGTTCTCGGTCGTCGCCGTGGTGTCGCGCGACAAGGTGGAAGTGACGGAGCACGGCGAGAAGCTGAAGACCGTGGACAGCGCCGCCGCGATCCAGCGCCACGCCTGCACCAGATGCGGCGCGCACATGTACGGGCGGATCGAGAACAAGGACCACCCGTTCTACGGCATGGACTTCGTCCATACCGAGCTGTCCCGGGAAGAAGGCTGGTCCGCGCCGGAGTTCGCCGCCTTCGTGTCGTCCATCATCGAGTCCGGCGCCAAGCCCGAGCAGATGGGCGCGGTGCGCGACCGGCTGCGCGAGCTGGGCCTCGAACCCTATGACTGCCTGTCGCCGCCGCTGATGGACGCGATCTCGACCCACGTGGCCAAGCGCACCGGCGTGCTGGCGGCGTAGTCCGCCGCCTTCCGCCGTTTCACGCGATCCTGCCGGGCGTGCGGGAGACGTGCGGGCAGGGCCTACAGGCCGAGTGCCCGGCGCAAGTTCCTTGTGGACCAGCTTGGCCATCCCGTGCCGCCGAAATCGCGGTCGTGGCTCCATATGTCGGCATCCGCGGCCCAGGCCAGTGCGAGGACATGGGCATCAGCGGCGCTGCCGTTTGCCGAGGCGACCGCCTCCGTCAAGCAACGCCTCGCGTCTGCCTTCAACTCTTCATAGTATTCCGCTGCCTGAACCGCTGCGATGGCGAAGGCGGCTTCCGCCACCAAGTCCGTTGCCGGACGCCCAAGGCGCGGGTCCCGCAGCACGCGCCGGGCTTCGTGCTCCGCCTCGGGTGTTGTCACCAGACACCGTGTCTGCGCGACGCGTAACAGGACGTCAGGTCCGATGCGGCCCAACACCGCCGTGACCAGGATGTTCGCGTCGATGACCAGCGTGTCGGACGGCGGCCGTCCGTTCACTCCGCGCCGATCTCGCGCAAAACCTCGCTGATGGCCGCTTCCTGCTCCGGCGTCCGCGATGCGCGTTCCTCCTCAATGAGGTTAATGGCTCGCTGCACCAAGTCAGGGGGCGCTTTGCGCAGCGGCACCAAAAAGCCAACCGTTTTGTTGCCGTTGCGGATCGGGACCGTGTGCGGCAGGGCGGCAATGGCTCCGGCCGAAAGCTTCTGCAATTCCCGCATCGTGATCGCAGCTGTCATGCCATGCCTCCAAGGCGTTCAGCGTGTATGTAACCGTGTAGTGCGGCTTTGCCAATGCCTGGAACTTGCTCAGGCCCCTGGCGCCCGCCGCCATTCCGCGCGATCCTGCGGGGGCGCGCGGGAAACGCGCGGGATGGAGACACTGACATGCTGTACTTGCCCCGGCGACGTCTCGTCGCGATCCTGGCCGCCGCCGGCCTCATGCCTGCTCGCGTCCAAGCGCACGGCCCGACGCGGCAGAAGGTCACGCAGACCGTCGATGTCGCCCGCACCC
>CALMAB010000133.1:5013-5231 GCA_937858325.1 uncultured Acetobacteraceae bacterium | reverse complement strand
GCCCTGGGCTGGCGCGCAGCGCCGTCGAGGAGGTGCTGCGCTTTGAAAGCAGCAACCAGTTGGGAAACCGCATCACGGCCGCGCCGGTCGAGTTGAGCGGCCGGACCTTTCCGGCCGGGACCCGGATCACGCTCTGCATTGGCGCGGCCAACCGCGACCCGGAGGTTTTCACCGACCCGGACCGCTTCGACATCGGCCGCTCGCCAAACCGCCATTTG
>CALMAB010000133.1:0-5003 GCA_937858325.1 uncultured Acetobacteraceae bacterium | reverse complement strand
TCGGCATGAGCCTGGCCCGGCTGGAAGGCGCCGTGGCCATCGGCCGCTTTGTCGCCCGCTTCCCGCGCTATGCCTTGGCCGGGGCGCCGGTGCGCGGCATGCGGGCGCGGTTTCGCGGGTTCGCCGCTGTTTCCGCGGTGCTGAACGGGTAGGATGCTGGCATACGGGGGGCGTCGATGAGTGCACGGGGAGTCGGGCGGCGGGCTGCCCTGGCGGGTGCCGCCTTGCTGGCCGGACGGGCTTCGGCGCAACAAGCGCCGGTCCGGGTCGGCGTGCTGACGGATGAGAGCGGACCCTATGCCAGCAGCGGCGGCGCCGGGTCGGTGACGGCGGCGCGCATGGCGGTGCAGGATTTCGGCGGCGCCGTGCTGGGCCGCCCGGTCGAGGTGATCCATGCCGACACCCAGAACAAGCCGGACGTGGCCGGCAGCATCGCCCGCGAATGGTATGACGGCGGCGTGGCCGCCATCACCGACCTCCCCGTCACCCCGGTCGCCGCGGCGGTGCAGCAGGTGGCGCAGGAGAAGCTGCGCACGGTGCTGATCACCGCAGCCGCGGTCACCGAGTTCACCTCCAAGACCTGCGCGCCCGTGAGCAGCCATTGGGCGGACGACACCCACGCCCTGGCGGCCGGCACCGCCAAGGTGCTGACGGAGGACGGGGGCAAGACCTGGTATTTCATCACGGTCAACTTCAGCTTCGGCGAGGCGCTGCAGGCCGAGGCGGCCCGGGTGATCGAGGCGGGCGGCGGCCAGGTGCTGGGCGGCACCAAGTTCCCGATCGGGAACACCGACTTTTCCTCGCAGCTCGTTCAGGCCCGGACCTCCGGCGCGGAGGTGATCGGGCTGGCAAGCGTCGGCGGCGACCAGGTAAATCTGCTGAAGCAGGCGGCCGAGTTCGGGATGCAGACCGGCGGGCCGCAGACCCTGGCCGGGTTCCTGGTGTACTTGACCGACATCCACGCGCTCGGGCTGGACGTGGCGCAGGGCCTGCGCTTCCCGACCAGCTTCTACTGGGACCAGAACCCGGCGGCGCGCGCCTTTGGCAAGCGGTTCATGGCGGAGCGCCGGGCGATGCCGACGCAGAACCAGGCCAACGTGTATGCGGCGACGACGCATTTCCTGCGCGCGATGGCGCAGGCCGGCACGCAAGACGCGCTGGCGATTGGCCGGGCGATGCGCGCCTTGCCGGTCAGCTATTTCGGCGTGGACACCACGATGCGGGCGGACGGGCGGGTGCTGCACGACCTGACGCTGTATCGCGTCAAGGCGCCTGGGGAGAGCAAGGCTGCTTGGGACTACTTGACCCCGGTAGGACGTGTTGGCGCAACGGAAGCGTTCCTGGCGATCAACCCGGCCTGCGGCTAGCTAAGCGGCCTTGCTTGGCGGCCGATCAATCCTGCGGCGACAGCACGGGGTCTGGTGCGTCCGTGCGCGAACCCTTGCGCGAGATCATCACGCGGTGGAGCATCTCGCTGGCCCAGTGGCGGACATAGCCCAGGTGCCGGTCGCCAGTTGCGGCGGTGAATTCCTCCGCGTCCTCGGTGGTGTTGGCGACAAAGCACAACATGCTGGCCACCTCTTCCAAGGATTGCTGCGGCAATTGCGCGATCAACGCCGCGACCGACATTTCCAGGACAAGCAGGCGGGCTTCGGCTGAAGAAAGATCCTGGGCATCCATCGATGAGGGGCACCTTCGGTTTGAGTCGTGCGGACGCGCCAACCAAGGGCATGACTCCTGGATCATCGCCGCTGACCCTTCGATTATCATGCAGATCGATTGTTTCACAAGAAGTTAATACAACCCTAGATTTAGGTTTTGCCAACGACGTCCTCGTGGCTGGCCATGCGGAAGACCGCAAAGTGATGCGGATGCTACGTGCGGGTGCGGGTTATGGATGCTAAGAATTTGGCCGAACCAGTGATCGATACGGCACTGCGAGACGCGTCGGCTGCGTCCATGTGCTGAAGGGAGACACCATGCCGCAGCTTGCTTTGGCTCCTCGATCCGTGGCCGTCATCACCGGCGGCGCGTCTGGGATCGGCCTCGCCGCCGCCGGGCGCCTTGCGGCCATGGGCCTGCGCGTCTGCATCGCCGACCTTGGGGGCGACCGGCTTTCCCAATCCGCCGAGGCGTTGTCCGCCCTGGCCCCGGACGGCCCTGCCGGCGTGATGGCCTGGCCCACGGACGTGAGCCGCGCCGAGGACCTCCAACGCTTGGAAGCAGCGGTTCGCGACCGGTTCGGCGGCACCGACCTCCTGATGAACAACGCCGGCGTGCAGCCCGGCAGCGCCATGTTCGGCCCGGCCGAGGCTTGGGACCGGGTGATCGGCACCAACCTTTGGGGGATCATCCACGGTTCCCGCATCTTCGCGCCCGGCATGATCGCCCGCGGGCGGCCGGGCTTCATCATCAACACCGGGTCCAAGCAGGGCATCACGACCCCGCCCGGCGACCCCGCCTACAACGTGTCCAAGGCCGGGGTGAAGGCGTTCACCGAGGCGCTGCAGCACGAGCTGCGCAACACGCCCGGCTGCCGGATCACCGCGCACCTGCTGATCCCCGGCTTCGTGTTCACGCCGCTGACGGCGAACGGCCGGACCGCGAAACCGGACGGCGCTTGGTCGCCGGAGCAGACCGTGGATTTCATGGTGGACCGCCTCGCGGCCGGCGACTTCTACATCTTGTGCCCGGACAACGACGTGTCCCGGCCGGTTGATGAGCGCCGCATCCTTTGGGCGGCCGGCGACATCGTTGAGAACCGCCCGGCCTTGTCGCGCTGGCATCCAGACTATGCGGCGGCGTTCAAGGCCTTTGCAGACCGCAAGGATTGATCGACCGCTGCTCCAAGTGCCTAAAGGCCCAGAGCGGTGCGGACGGCAGCGGGGCCGTCCTTGCCGTCAAAGGTCGTCACGCCGTCCAGCCAAGCGTCGAGCTGGCCCGGATTGGCCTTCAGCCAGCTTCGCGCCGCCGCCATGCCGTCCATACGTTGGCTGGTGATCGCCGTCATCAGCGCGTTCTCCATCGGCACGGTGAAGCTGAGCTGGCGGAACAAGCGGTCCACGTTCGGGCACTGCGCGGCGTAGCCGTTGCGGGTGAGCGTGTTGATCGTGGTGCTGCCGTAGTCCGGGCCGAAATACTGCTCGGCGCCTTGCAGGTAGGCGATGTGGAACCGCTCGTTCATCGGGTGCGGCTCCCAGGCCAGGAAGGCGATCCATTGCTGGCTGCGCTGTGCCCGCTCCACCTCGCCGAGCATGCCGGTCTCGCTCGACTCGATCAGCTTCCAGCCCTTCAGCCCGTCCTCGCCGGCAGTCAGCATGCGCTGGATGTTCTGGTTGGCCGGCGCACCGGCCTCAATGCCGTAGATGCGCTTGCCGAACTTGTCGGCATGGGGGGCGAGGTCGGCGACGCTGCGCACGCCCGCCGCGGCGACGTAGTCCGGCACGGCCAGGGTGAACTTCGCGTGCTGCAGGTTGGGACGCGCCACGACCAGCTTGTCCTCCTTGAGCAGCGGGTTGATGAAGTTCGTTTGCGCCGGCATCCAGTTGCCCAGGAACACGTCGAGCTGCCCGGATGACAGCGCCTGGAACACGATGGGCACCGACAGCGTGTTCACCGCCTGCTTGTAGCCGAGCGCCTTGAGCAGCGTGCCGGCGATGCCATTGGTCGAGGTGATGTCCGTCCAGCCCGGGTCGGCCATGCGTACGGTGGCGCAGGACGCCGGCTCCGCCGCACGGGCGCCTGTCCAGATCGCCAGGGCCGCCATCGCCGCCAAGGGCAGTCTCGTGAGCCGCATCGTGCCATCCTCCAGAAAATCAGACGGTAGCAGCCCCGGGCCGGGGGAAGCGAGCCATCGCTTCCAAATCGTCGAGCTTCGCGCCGTTGCGGATGTAGAGCCGGCTCGCGTCGCGGACCGGCTGGTGGTCCCAGGGGGTCGGCACCCCCTGCCGCAGCGCCTCGGCGACGAAGCGGCGACGACGTTGGCTCGCCAGCACGTCCCGGTGCAGGCCCGGAACGTCCCAGCGGCGCGCGACTTCGGCGCGGAACCCGGCGACAGCGGCGGCATGGCGCGGATCGGCCGCGAGGTTCACCCGTTCGTCCGGATCGGCCGCCAGATCGTAGAGCTGGTCGGGGTCAGCCGGGGAGTGCACGAACTTGGCCGTCCCCCGCCGCAGCAGCACGACCGGCGCGAGCGCCCCTTCCGCCAAGTATTCTCCCAGCACCTCCCCATGCCCCGCACCGCCCGAAAGCTGCGGCAGCAGCGATTGGCCGTCGAGCGGCGTCGCGTAGTCCGGCGCCAGGCCGTCCCCGGCAATCTCCGCCAGCGTCGGCAGGATGTCGGCGAGCGAGACCGGCGCCTCCCGGCGACCGGCGGCGAACAGGCCGGGCGCGTGCACGACCAACGGCACCCGGCACGACGCCTCGAAGAAGCTCATCTTGAACCAGAGCCCGCGCTCCCCGAGCATTTCCCCGTGGTCGGCCAGCAAGACCACCACCGTGTCCTGCTCCAGCCCGCAGTCTCGCAGCGCCGCCAGCAGCATCCCCACTTGGTCGTCCACGAAGGCGCACGCGCCGTAGTACGCCCGGCGCGCGGCGCGCACCTGCGCTTCCGTCACCTCCTGCTCGTCCATGGCACAGACCCGGCGCAAACGGAGCGAGTGCGGGTCCGCCGCCACGTCCTCCCGGCGCACCCGCGGCATGTCCACCTCCGCGTCGCCGTGGCGGCTCCACCACGGGTCGGGGATGGTGAAGGGATCGTGCGGATGGCTCAGCGACACCACCATCAGGAACGGGCGCGCGTCGCCGCCGCGGGCGATGTCGAACAGGCGCTGCCGGGCGCTGAACGCCACTTCCTCGTCGAAGTCGATCTGGTTGCTCCGCACGCACGGCCCGGCGAGCGTCACGCTGTCCATGTTGTGAAACCAGTCGAGCCGGACATCGGGGTGCCGCCAGTCCGGCGTCCAGCCGTAATCGGCCGGGTAGATGTCGGTCGTCAGCCGCTC